>NZ_QTVP01000005.1:0-133074 GCF_003460645.1 Faecalibacterium sp. OF04-11AC
CACTCGATCAAGGAAGCAAGCTCCCTCTCTCTCGTTCGACTTGCATGTGTTAGGCGCGCCGCCAGCGTTCGTCCTGAGCCAGGATCAAACTCTTTATAAATGATATTTAATCACTTTAAAGTGCTTAAATCTTGTTCGCTCAGCACGCAATCGCTTGCGTCCTGTGTGAATTACTTTGTTTGGAATTGTTTAAAGTGTTTTTCCAACACTCAATAGGTTCCGTTACAAGTTTTTCGATATTGTTCAATTTTCAAGGTCCTGTCAGCGCCTCAGCCGACCGGCTGACGACTTGATTATTTTACCACAGAAGTGATTTTTTGTCAAGCTCTTTTTTAGAAGCTTTTGAACGTTCTGAACTTGGATGTTTCAAAATCTCTCAAATCTCTTTGGGATTTCTTAACGTCTATTGGTTCTTTTCAAGGGCTTCTCGCTGAGGCTTTGGAAGTCATTCTTTTGCCTCAGCACTTGGCGCTCAAGTATAATACCACACACCCGCACCTTTGTCAACACTTTTCTGCTGCTTTTTTCATATTTCTTTTCAACTCTTCTTTTTATGAAAAGAGAACCAGCCCTCTGCCCGTGCAACACAGGCCGGAGGACTGGTTTTCCGCTCTATATTCCCTTATTTACTGTTTCTTGGTGTAGACCTCTTTCAGGTGTTCCGACAACTTCATATTCTCACTGTAGTCCACAGGCACCACAATGACACTGGGCACATCCTGCCGGAACGCTTCTTCCAGCGTCGGAATCAGGTCTTCTGCTTTCTCCACACGGTAGCCCTTGCAGTGCATGGCCTCTGCCAACATCTTGAAATCGGGGTTCGTGAAGTCCACATAGCAGTGCTCGCCGCCAAACTGTTCCTGTTCTTTCCATTTGATGAGACCATAGCTGGAGTCCTCCCAGATGAGGGTCACAAACGGCACTTTCTCCCGGACGGCCGTTTCCAGCTCCTGACTGTTCATCATAAAGCCGCCGTCACCGCAGACCGCCAGCACCTTTTTATCCGGGTAGAGGAGCTTTGCGGCAAAGGCACCCGGGATGGAGAAGCCCATGCTGGCAAAGCCGTTGGAGATCAGACAGGTGTTGGGCTCATAGCAGTCGTAGTGGCGGGCGATCCACATTTTGTGGGCACCCACATCACTAACAAGAATATCGCTGCGGCCCATGACCTTGCGCACATCGGCAAGGATGCGGGCAGGCTTCATGGGACAGCTGTCGTCGTTGGCCATGGCTCGTGCTCCGCTTCCATGGTACGGCGCAGCTCCAGTGCGAACTCCGGCTCGGTGCCGCGGCGAGCACAGCGGAGGATCTCGTACACGCTCTCAGAGATATCGCCTACCACTTCCACAGCAGGCTGATACCGCTTGTTGACATCCGCCGGGGCGTTGTCGATGTGGACAATCGTCATATCCGGACGGGCACCCCACTTGGCCGGAGCGCACTCCACAATATCATAGCCGATGGCAATGACCACATCCGCCCGGTCGAACACCTGGTTGACATAGTCTTTCTGGGGGATGCCGATGGTCCACAGGCTGTACCGATCGTCCTTGGGAACAACACCCTTGGCCATCATGGTGTTGACCACCGGGATGTGCAAGCGGTCGGCCATTTCGGTGATGGCGGCCGCCGCATGGGCGCGCACCGCGCCAGTGCCCACCAGAATGACCGGATTTTCAGCTTCACTGATGATCTTGCCTGCCGCCGCGATATGGGTCGGGTCCGCATAGAGGTCATGCACCTGCTGGCGCTTGAGGGGCACTGCATCGGCGGGCATCTTGGCAATGTTCTGGGGCAGGTCGATGTGGGTGGCACCCGGCTTGCCTTTTTCGGCGTGCTTGAACGCCAGCCGGACGATCTCGCCTACCGTGTCCGGACGGATGATCTGTTTGGAACGCTTGGTGATGGGCTCAAACATGGCGGTCAAATCCAGATACTGGTGGCTGGTCAGCTGCATCCGGTCGGTGCCCACCTGCCCCGTGATGGCCACCAGCGGCGCACCATCCAAATAAGCATCTGCCACGCCCGTGACCAGGTTAGTGGCACCGGGGCCCAGCGTGGACAGGCAGACACCGGCTCGCCCGGTCAGACGGCCATAGACATCCGCCATAAAGGCCGCGCCCTGCTCATGACGCACCGGAATAAAACGAATTTTGCTGTCCCGGATGGCGAACATCAGGTCCAGTGTCTCCTCGCCCGGGATGCCGAAGATCACATCGACTCCCTCGGCTTCCAGACAGTCTACCAGCACCTGGGCTGTCGTTCTCATCTTAGTTTCCTCTTTCATCAATACTTCCCCCGATTCAATTCGATCCAAACGCAAAAGGCAGTGCAGCCCTCATCGGGCCACACTGCCTTTTTCTGCGTCCATTGTACTGAATTTTTCCGATTTCCACAAGAGCTATTTTGACCAAAAAGAATCCGCATTTCCGCTTTTTGCCTCGTCAGGCTTGACAAGGGCCGCATATTCCATTTATCATGAGCATGGAGGTAGATCAAAATGCCGAATCTTACATTGCGCGGCTGCTGCATCGGCACTGGCCGCCCCAAAGTCATCATCCCCATTGTCGAGCGCACCGAATCGGCGATTTTGGAAAAGGCCGCCGCATTTTCCACATTGAAAGCGGATTGTGTGGAATGGCGGGCCGACTGGTTCGACGCCGTTTCCGATGTGAATGCTCTGGCGCATTGCCTGCATGGGCTCCGGACTGCCCTGGGCGAAAAGCTGTTGCTGGTCACATTCCGCACCCAGGCTGAGGGCGGCAAAAAGCCGTTGGCCCAAGAAGAATACGCGACATTCTGCACGACGGTCTGCGCTTCTGGCTGTGCCGACCTGCTGGACATTGAGTTCTTCCCGAACCGAGAGGCACTGCCCGCCCTCATTGCGCAGGCCCACGCCGCCGGGATAGCCGTCGTCTGCTCCAGCCACGATTTTGAGAAGACGCCGCCCAAAGAGGAGCTTATCCGCCGGATGACCGCCATGCAGCAGGCCGGAGCTGACCTGCCCAAACTGGCCGTTATGCCCCGCAGCCGCACCGATGTGTTGGAACTGCTGGCCGCCACCGCTGAGATGACCGACCTGCACCCGGAAACGCCCGTCATCACCATGAGCATGGGGGCCTTGGGCGGGGTGAGCCGCCTGTGCGGCGAGGCCTTTGGCTCCGCCATGACCTTTGCCAACCCCGGCACGGCCAGCGCCCCCGGCCAGGTGCCGCTGGACGTGGTCAACGCCGTGCTGGACAGCTTGGCACTCTAATCTGATAGAAAGGAATCAGCAAAAACGCCTGCGGGCTTCACAGTGTTGTGAACAGCCCGCAGGGCGTTGTATGTTATAAAGTCAGAGATCAGCCGCCGCAGCTCTCACAGTGGTCACAATCCTCTTCGATCTTGCCCACGATGGGTTCCGGATCGATGCCCTGACGACGATAGTAGTCGGACAGGGCGGCCTTGACCGCCTGCTCCGCCAGAACAGAGCAGTGGACCTTGATGGGAGGCAGACCTTCCAGAGCCTCGACAACGGCCTTGTTGGTCAGCTTCAGGGCCTCATCCACGGTCTTGCCCTTGATCAGGTCGGTCGCCATGCTGCTGGTTGCGATGGCAGCGCCGCAGCCAAACGTCAGGAACTTGACGTCCACGATGACATTATTCTCAATTTTCAGGTACATGCGCATGATGTCGCCGCACTTGGGGTTGCCCACTTCACCCACGCCGTTGGCGTCGGGCAGCTCGCCGACATTGTGCGGATTTGCGAAATGCTCCATGACCTTTGCACTATACATACTTGCCATTTTTACTGTTCTCCCTTCAGGCTGAACTGACGGGCCGTGTTCTGGCCCTGTAACCACATGCAGCTCATCGCGCGGCGGCGGGGGATGACCTCCTCCAGCACGTCGCACAGATATTTTGCTTCTTCCATCGTGTTCTGCGGGCCAAACGTAAACCGCATGGAGCCGTGGCCGATCTCTTCCGGCACACCGATGCTCAGCAGGACGTGGCTCGGGTCGAGGCTGTCCGAGTTGCAGGCGGAGCCAGTGGAAGCGCAGATGTTGTGCATATCCAGATCCAGCAGGATGGTCTCACCCTCCAGGCCCGGGAAACTGATGTTGACATTGCCGGGCAGGCGGGGGGCGCGGCCGCCGTTCAGGCGGGCCTCGGGGATGTTCTTGAGCACACGGTCAATGACGTAATCGCGCAGCTCCTGCTCGTGGGCCATCCGGGCGTCGAGGTTGGCCGTAGCCATCTCCAGGGCCTTGCCCATGCCGGCGATGCCAGCCACATTCTCAGTGCCTGCGCGGTGGCGGGCTTCCTGGCTGCCGCCGTCGATGAGGTTCTGGGGCCAGATGCCCTTGCGGCAGTACAGAGCGCCCATGCCCTTGGGGCCGTTGAACTTGTGAGCGCTCATGGACAGCATATCCACGCCCAGCTCCTTGACGTCCACCGGGATGGCACCCACAGCCTGGACCGCGTCGGTGTGCATCCAGACGCCATGCTTGTGAGCGACCTCAGCGATTTCCTGAATGGGCTGGATGGTGCCGATCTCGTTGTTGGCCATCATGATGCTGACGAGGGCGGTATCGGGGCGGATGGCAGCCTCCACGTCCTCCGGGCGGATATAGCCCTCCGAGGTGGGCTTGATATAGGTGACTTCAAAGCCCAGGCGCTCCAGAGAAGCCATGCTGTGCATGATGGCGTGGTGCTCAAACGCACTGGTGATGAGGTGCTTCTTGTTCTGGCGTGCCTTGGTAAAGGCAGTGCCCTTGACCGCCCAGTTGTCAGCCTCAGAGCCGCAGCCGGTGAAGAAGATCTCCGCCGGGGAAGCATTGATGGCCTTGGCCACCTGCGCGCGGCCGGTGTCCACAAACTCCTTGGCCTCGTAGCCCACGCTGTAGTGGCTGCTGGGGTTACCGCAGGCACCGCTCAGGGCCTCGACCATGACAGCCAGCACCTCGGGTGCGCAGGCAGTCGTGGCGGCATTGTCGAGATAGACGACCTTTTCAGACGGCTGCACGCCGCCGGAGGTTTTATTTTCCATTTGAAACCCATCCTTTCGTCGGATAAAATCCGGGCCAAACGCCCGGGATACTCTCTTTTGACACTCTCCTGCCGCGGCTGCCAGCCACATGCACACAGAGCGACACTATATTTATACCCTAGTATTCCCACCGTGTCAATATGAATTGCAAAAATTGCGGCATTTCCGGCCCAATTTTGCCGGTCTGTGCAAAAAGTGTGGGCCGCGGCGTGCCGTTTTATTCGGCTTTGCCTTTACCCAGCAGCTTGCCCAGCACCACTTTCCAGCGGGGGTAGCCCCAGCGCGGATCCTCGGCAAAATCGTCCGCCAGCTTCCACGGGAACGGCGAGCCGTCAAAATAGAGGTTGCCTGCCTCATCCACCCGGTCCAGCTTTTGGGGCAGATAGTCCTCATCGTAGTAGCTCTTGCGGCGGTCGGGCAGGTTCCAGTGGAGGGTACCGTCCGGGTCCATTCCGGACGCCCACACGCCAAAGACGAATGTTGCGGCCTCACCGTAGCAGTGCTGCTCCATCCGGATGGCACCATCATAGTAGAACTTGATGACCTCCAGCGTGCCGGACTCTTTTTTGCCGTCCCTGCCCAGAGTGGGACGGTAGTCCTGCTGGTAGCGGCAGCCGCAGTGGCTGCCGCGAACGCTTTTGCCTTGAATGCCATGTTGCCCGACCTCGTTTCTTTTTATTTTTCTGATTTAAAAGTGTCCTTCAAAGTCTCCCTCGATCTCATAGGGCCAGCTCAGGATGCCGCCCAGATCATACAGGTTGCTGTAGCCCAGCGCGTCCAGCTTCTGCACCGCCTCCGCGCTGCGGCGGCCCGTGCGGCAGTAGACCAGCCAGGTCGCTTCTTTCTCCAGCAGCACCTCAGCCGCCCGGCTGTTGACCTCGCCCAGCGGGAGCAGCTTTGCTCCCGGGATGTGTCCCACCGCGTACTCGTCCGGCTCCCGGACGTCCACCGCCACCGCCTTGCCCGCATCCAGCAGGCGGATGGCCGTGCCGGCATCGATCTTCTCGATCATTGTTTCATCTCCTTAATGTCATACTTCCTCTATTATATGATAACAGACATTTTTTGTTTGTACAAGAGAAAACGTGCTTTTCGCTTTTCAAATCCAAACCCTCGTGTTATACTAGGCTAAGACAACCAAGGAGAGAGCACTTATGAAATTTTCCACCAAAAGTCGTTATGCCCTGCGTCTGATGGCCGAGCTGGCACGCTACGCCCCCGGCACCACCGTTTCCCTGAAAGAGATCAGCGAGCGTCAGAACCTGAGCCTGAAATATCTGGAGCAGATCGTCACCCCGCTGGCCCGGATGGGCCTTGTCAAGAGCGAGCGTGGCAGCCAGGGCGGCTACCGCCTGACCAAAACTCCTGCCGATTACACCGCCGGGGAGATCCTGCGCGCCATCGAGGGCAGTGTAGCCCCCATCCCCTGCCTGGGCAGCGAGACCAACGAGTGCCCCATGTCCGAGCAGTGCTTCACCCTGCCTTTCTGGTCCGGCCTGGACGATGTCATCAACCAGTACATCGACAGCGTCACCCTGGAGCAGCTGGCCCAGAGCCTGCCCTCCGCCAACGAGGGCTGCGGCGGCTGCGGCACCAAGGGCTGAGGCCGCACAAAAAATCCCCCGCCGGGATTGACGAACCCCGCAAAAAAAGGTATACTATTGTGGTATTCCCGCCGGGGTGTTGCGCAGTTGGTAGCGCGCCTGCTTTGGGAGCAGGAGGCCGCGAGTTCGAGTCTCGCCACTCCGATATGAATAAAACCCACGATGTAACGCTTGAAATTCAGCGTTTGCCGTGGGTCTTTTTGTTCGATATGAGGGGCAAAATTGCCCGCTTGTGCGTTATTTGTGCGTTATTGCCTTAAAAACTGCCCTGCGCGGCGCTCTGGTCGCCCTGAACACAGGACACAAGAGCGGCATATCTGGCCTTGAAAATGTCCATGAGGACTTGCACCGCTCGGCCCTGCTGCACCGCGTTCCCCTCCTCGGTCGCGTCGTCCACCATCTTGATGCACACAGCAACATCTCCCATTGCAATAACAGCGCTTTCAACATCTACTCGGTTCATTGTGAAAATCTCCCTTCAAAACAAATCCCGGCGGGCTTTCTCTGCGCCGCCGGGTCAGCGGTTCAATATCAGGCGTTCAGGGGCTTCACTTGGGAGGCTCCAAAGAACGATGCTCGGTAGGTCTGGCCGTCGCCCTTGCTGCTGTGGATGAGAACCACTTGGAACAAAGCCTTTGTGCCGTGCAGGACTTCATAGCCTGCGGCTTTCCAACCTGCCCATGTGTTCACCTGCTCGGCCACGCCTGCGGCCTGCTGGGCTTTCTCAATGCGCTGGGCGTTGATAGGTTCGGCCTTTGCGCTGTTCCATGCCCGGTGCAGGCACTCGCCAAAGGCGGCAACGCCTTTCCGGTACAGCTTCCACGCCTTGTGCATGATCTCCGAAAGATTGTATTTTTTCATACTGTCCTCGCTTTACATTGCGGGCCAGCCCTGCTATACTGGGCTTGACCCTGTTGTTGGGTTTGGCTCGGTGTTTCGTTGGTAGCGGTCACCGGGTCATTTTTCATATACAGCGGCGGGAGTGGGTTACTGTCTTAGCTGGCGTTCTGCTCTTGCGCTCCCGGTACATCCTTCGCCCCTTGCCTTCCGGTCGTGCTCCCTTGCTGTGATTATAGTATACTACGGTTTACTGTATATGTCTATTGGCGCATTGTATAAGGTTTACCGTATGTTTCTGGTCAATTTTATACTGTAAACCGTTTTGCTTTTATGGTATACTGTTTACAGAAAAGGAGGAAATACAATGGTTTCTGATGCACAGAAAAAGGCAAGTGCCAAATGGGACAAAGAAAACATGGTCGTTCTGGCCTGCAAGGTCAAGCGGGAGACGGCGGAACAGTTCAAGGCCGCTTGTGCTGCACAGGGAACAACGTCCAATGCGGTCTTGCAGCAGGCCGTGAAAGCCTATTTGGAAGAACACCCCGCGCCGGAACAACCCCACACCGCCGGGAATGCCCCGGACGATGACACAGAGGCCCGGCGGGCCGCACTGCTGGAAAGTATCAAAGGGCTGTAAGGCTGGGAAGGATGTTGAACGATGCCAGACCACGCCAAACAGGTAGGCGTACTGTGCCAGCGCGTAATTGATCTTCTGGGGCTGTCCATGACAGAGGGGCAGAGTATTCTACTCGGTGAATCTAATATAGCCCACATGGTTAGCCGCCACCCGGCGGATTTTGCCCTCTATGGGGAATATATCCCGCTGATTCTGGCCGCGCCGGACTATGTGGCCCTGAATGCAAAGGACGGCTCCATTGAGTACGTCAAGGAAGTACAGGTGAACAGCGTCTTTGTCAAGGTCGCCGTCCGGGTCTCCGCGCGGGGACAGCTCTTTGCCCGGTCGGTCTACCGCCTGAACACGAACCGCGTTCTAAACTTCATCGAAAAAGGCACATTGAAACGATACTAAACGAACCAACATGAATTGACATTTTTTCGTGTTCTGGTATAATAGACTTGCAAAGAGAACCAGAGGGCAGAACAGGCAGCTGCCGCCCATTGTTAGGAGATGCGGGAAACGTCACCCCGCCTGATTCTCGAACAGAAAGAGGCCGTTGCAGAGATGCAGCGGCCTTTTGCTATCACTATGGGGTGAGCCAGACGCACCCCACCGGCAAGGAGGCGGCATTGTATGAGAATCGTGAAAGTTGGAGAAAGCTATATCTGCCCGGTCTGCGGTAAGTACACGTTTGAGTATGCCGGGGATTTTGATATTTGCCCGGTGTGCAACTGGGAGGATGATCTTTGCCAGCTCGAAAACCCGGATGAAGAAGACTGTGCCAACCACATGAGCTTAAATCAGGCCCGCGAGGCGTGGGCGCATGGTCGGCGGGTCGATGAATGGGAAGACGAATGACCCGCCGGGCGGGTACAGTATGGAGGTCGTAACGCTGCGGCCTCCTTTTTGTTTTGCCTGTGCATACTCTCGCAACGTCTGGCAAGCGCCTAGAACAGGCGACATACTGCCCGGTGGGAAAGTTGATGCAGACATAAAGAAAAGCCCTCACGCCTCTGTTTCTGAGGCCGTGGGGGCTTCGTGGGTCATGCGGCGAGTAGGTTACTCACCCACAACGCCGTTGTTGCTGGTTTCGCTGTCTTCGGGCCGTTCCTCTTCCGGGACATACTGCACAACAAGCTGCGGCTTGCCAGCTGCATCAATGACCGGGCTGATGTGGATAGCGTCACCGTGGTTTGAGCCGGTGTTGTCCGTCCAGCCCTCAAAGAATAAGCACAGCCCTTCCCCTGCATCGTTGACGATGTAGCGGACAGCCTTGCCCTTGAGGGTGTTTTCCAGTTCGCGGGTACTGATTTCGGTGAATACGTTCATGTTTTTATTCTCCTTTGCGGTTGAGGTGTATCTTCAGAGATGCCGGATTGCATCCCTTGAACCTGTTTTGTGGGGGCTGTCCGCCGGACGGTCCCGGCGGCTGGTGCACACCCCTGCTTCTTCTGCAAAGCGCTTTTGCAGGAAGTATTTCAGCAGGGTCAGGAAAGTTTTCTCTCTCGTCTCGTCGAATGCCTGCACGGTGTCATAGACGGCGAAAAAGCCGGCTTGCACAAGGTCTTCCGCGGTCGTCATGCCTGCTGTGTGGTTCTTCGCATAGTAAACAGCCTTTTTCTTGACAAAGCCTTTCACCGCGTTCCATAAGTCCAAAAGCGTTTCCTCGTTGCCGTCTCTGGCACGGACAGCAAGCGCATTCAATTCTGCTTTCTTCAGATTATCGCCTCTTTTTTCGGTTATACGCGTCCATGATGGCGTTAAATTCTTCATCGCTCAGGTCTTCCATAAGGTGAACAGCGCCGCGCAACTCCTCATCACTCCAGCCGTCAAACTCATGCCCTGCACCGCTCTGATCGCTGTTTTCTTTCCGGGTACGTTCTACTATCAGCGCCTTTGAAAGAAGTTCGGAGGCTTTCAGGCGGTCAGCCGGTTTTGATGCCTGATCTCTCATTGTGACCGTCCAAAAGCTGTATATCTCCTCAAGGGTGGCCGTGTTCTCGGCGATGATCTGAGCGTTACGCTGGGCCAGATATTCCCGAATGTCAGCAAATGTCAACAACCGCTGGCCGATGCTGCGGGCGCTTTTGGGGCTGTACCCGGCTTTTATTGCCGCCTCCGCTGCGTTCCCACACTTGAGGTAGGCTTCACAAAATGCCCGTTGTCTTTGGTTCATGGTCTGGCTTCCTGTTCTCCGCCCTCGGCTCCTCCCGGCGGTCTTGTGGTGGTGTTCACTGCTTCGCCCTCCCTTCCTGCTTTACAAGTGATCTGTCCCCTTGGCCGCTCGTGTGCTCGCTGCACCGGGCGACTTTTTTCACATTGGCTTCAAGTTCCATCCAGTCAAGAGATATTTTTGCGGCCCGTAAGATTTCAGGCTCGGCATACTGTTCACCCAACAGGCTTCTTATAACGCCAGTCCCAAATCGTCCAGCCCCCACACGTCCACGGGAGGCACATTTCTCTTTGTTGGCGTTTATTAGAGCCGCTGCACGCTTTGCAACGTCTTCTTCATCAGACGTTCCAGCAGGTCTAGTTGATATAAGTCTAGTATCAGTATAGCTAGTATTAGTATAGATGGGGTTCAATTTTTGTACCTTGTTGGGTTCACTTTCTGAACCTAAAAGGTTCAATTTTTGTACCTTGTTGGGTTCACTTTCTGAACCTAAAAGGTTCAATTTTTGTACCTTACTGGGTTCACTTTCTGAACCTAAAGAAGATTCAGAAAGATAGATACTTGATGGTTGCCGGTGCTTCTTCTTCCGCACAATAAGGCCGATTCCTTCTAGCTTGTCGAGTGCCTTTATTGCTGTTGCCTTCTCACACCCGATTGCAAGCATGATAGATTTTATTGTAAAAACAGCAAACGGCTTTCCGTCTTCATCACATTTTCCGGTCGACTTTGAAAGTTCACACCGATCTGCAATAAGTGAATATAAGATTTTTTCGTTTCCTGATAGCCCGGACAAATAAGGTTCTTCCAGCAACCAACGCGGGAACTTTACGAAACCTGTTCCCATATCGGTTTACCCGTGACGGCTTTCCAGTTCCGCCGGGTCGTCGCCCTCGTTGAAGTAGGCGGCAAGGCTGTCCAAATTGACCAACCAGCGGTTGCCAACACAGACAAAGCGCACCTTGCCAGCGCGGCAGAGATTCCGCAAGAAGTATTCAGAGATGCCGAACTTGGCGGCAGCGTCCTTCACCGTTGCCATAGTCGGATATTGCACCGTATTACTCATTGCGTTCACCTCCGTTTAGCTGCTTTTTGCTTTCTCGGTCAAGTTCTTCATTCAGAAGCGGAACATTGACCAAAAATTTCTTTCCGCACCAAATGCCGGGAAGCTTTCCCTGTTTGTGCATTTTTCTCAGCCTCGACTCTGTCAAGAAACCACTCTCGGCTAGTTTTCGTATCGGCACAAACTTTTCTGCTTCAGTCAATTTTTATCATCTCCTGTTGTTGATTTTTGTTTTGTGCTATGCTATTATTGTGTCACAAAATGTGAATTTTGTAAATTGCATCTTTTTTGCAATGTTATCGCAATTAACATAGTTCGAGCTTGCATAGTTGGTCTGAAAGTGGTCGAAAATGAATAAAAAATCTAAAACAGCCGAAAAACCAGATGAATTGTTGTCAAAGAAGCGCGGCAGGCGGGTGAAAATTGCAATAGGCCGCACCGGAAAAAATCAAAAAGATTTTGCTCTTGAAGTTCTCCATACATCACAACAACACCTTTCTTGTATCGTCACCGGAAAGCACAATCTTACAAGGGACAACGCGGAACGCATAGCCACGGCAGCGGATGTTCGCGTTGAATGGTTATGGTGTGAAGATGATTTTATGACCACAGAAGAAATTGAAGAAACCGTAAGAAAAGCTCAGGAAAAGGCAGAATGGAGTGCTTTTGATTTTTCGTCAAAAGTTCTCGCCGTCAATTATGCGCTCGAAACGGCAACATTTCAAAAGCTGGATTTTGAAGCAGGCTGTGCAAGCGTTACTATTTCCTCCGAAAAGCGTTTGTTACTGAAAAAAGAGGTTCAGGACTATGCCGATTATCTGATAAGAAAGCTTATTGAGGAGGCGCTAAAGAATGGCTCAGATCGTGAAGCGAAAGAATAAAAACGGCTCCACTTCCTACCTGTTCCGGGTGTCTACCGGGTATGATCGGAACGGCAAGCAGGTCACAACGTCCCGCACCTTCACCCCTCCGCCCACCTTGACCGGGCGCAAGCTGGAAAAGGAAGTGCGCCGCCGGGCAGATGAGTTTGAACGGGAAGTGCATAACGGTCTTGCTCTCGATGCAGATATGAAGCTGGATGACCTGATAGACCGCTGGTTTTCGGAGTACATCGACAAAAAGTGTAAGCCCAAAACCGGGGTAGAATATCGGTATCTTAGGCCGCGTATCTCTGCGGCGCTGGGTCACATGAGGGTAAACCAGATAAGACCCTCGCACCTGATGGCCTTTTATTCCAGTTTGGAAGAGGCGGGAGCGCGGCGGGATTCTGTATATCTGGCTACGCCTGCCCTCCTCAAAGAGCTGCCAC
Organism: Faecalibacterium sp. OF04-11AC; assembly: GCF_003460645.1. NCBI lineage: Bacteria > Bacillati > Bacillota > Clostridia > Eubacteriales > Oscillospiraceae > Faecalibacterium > Faecalibacterium sp. OF04-11AC. The sequence continues at coordinate 12,638 of NZ_QTVP01000005.1, forward strand.
GCGGCAAGCGGCAGGATACCGCAAAGGCTGCGGGTGTAGGTGGGCGCACAATAACCTGTGTTTGCAACGGAACGCCGGTAAGCCGGGCCTCAGCTGAGAAGGTAGCCCGCGCCGCCGGGGTGATCTTCTCCAAAGCATTCACCGAACAGACAAAAGAAGGCGGCAAGCTGAACGGGAACACAGTGCAGCACTATCACCGGATGTTGTCCAGCGTCTTCACAAAGGCTGTGCAATGGGGCATTGTGGAGGATAACCCGGTAAAGCGGGCAGAACCGCCAAAGGGAGAAGCTGTTGAAGTGTCCTATCTGGAAGAGGCCGACGCCGCGCGGCTGCTGGCTGCGCTGCATGATGTTCCGCCACAGTACAGCGCTATGGTGCAGCTTGGCTTGTTCACAGGGATGCGCCGGGGCGAGATTTGCGGCCTGCGCTGGTCTGATATTGATTTCAATGCCTCCACCATCTCCGTAAACCGCACAGTGGAATATATCCCGCATGAGGGGCTTATCTTCACCGCACCAAAAACCAAAGCGTCAAACCGCACGTTCAAGGTGGGCGCAAATTGTATGGATATGCTGCGAGAATACCAGCTCTATCAAAAGGCGGAACGGCTGCGCGTTGGGTCGATGTGGGCGCGTACTGTGCAGGTGGAGAACGGAAAGACGGTGCAAAATGACCTGTTGTTTACCAGCTGGGACGGAACACCCTTTGATCTGGAAAGATTGACAACATGGTTCCCGCACTTCCTGCGGGCGCATGATCTCCCGGCGGTGCACTTCCACAGCCTGCGGCACACTTACGCAAGCCTGATGATAGCCGCCCACGTTCCCATCACAACGGTTTCGGGCCGTCTGGGCCACGCTCAGACCTCCACCACCACGGATATTTACGCGGGGTTCATCCGCACAGCAGACGCGGCAGCGTCGGACGCAATGGAAATTGTTTTTGACAACATCCGCGAAAAGAGCCGGGCATAAAAAGAGCGGGCAAAAGCCGCTGTATAATACCTCTGTCCGCTTTATCGCACTGCTGTTTTGTGCGTTATTTGTGCGTTATTCATCCAAAATGAAACAAAATCAAAGAGAATCGCTTTGAATAAATATGACGGTGATTCAACATAAAATAAGACGATTTGCAACCATTCAATCCGATTTTGGGCATATTTGGGAGCAGGAGGCCGCGAGTTCGAGTCTCGCCACTCCGATAAAGAAAAGTGAGAACCAGAGGACGGAACAGGCAGCCGTCGCCCATTGTCAGGAGATGTGGGGAGTGTCATCCCACCTGATTCTCAGCCAGAAAGGGGCCGCTGTGGTAACGCAGCGGCCCCTTTTTTGATAACACCGGGACAGAGAGCAAAAGCCCCGCGGAATCCCGCAGGGCTTTTGCTCTCTGTTTTGTTATTTTGATATTTTTACTTGGGCTGCTTGCCGATGTAAGCCAGGATGCCGCCGTCGGCGTAGAGGATCTGGCCATTGACGAAGTCAGAAGCATGGGAGGCCAGGAAGACGCAGGGGCCCACCATGTCCTCCGGGTCGCCCCAGCGGCCTGCGGGGGTCTTGGCGCAGATGAACGTATCGAACGGGTGGCGGCTGCCATCGGGCTGGATCTCACGCAGGGGAGCGGTCTGGGCGGTCGCAATGTAGCCGGGGCCCATGCCGTTGCACTGGATGTTGTACTCGCCGTACTCCGAAGCGATGTTCTTGGTGAGCATCTTCAGGGCACCCTTGGCGGCAGCGTAGGCGGAGACCGTCTCACGGCCCAGCTCGCTCATCATGGAGCAGATGTTGATGATCTTGCCCTCGCGCTTTGCGATCATATCCGGCAGCACCGCCTTGGAGCAGTTGAACGCGCCGCCGACGTGGACATCGATGACCCGCAGGAAATCGGTGTGGCTCATCTCGATCATGGGCACCCGCTTCATCAGGCCGGCATTGTTGACCAGGATGTCCACAGGGCCGACCTCTTCCTTGATCTTGGCCACCATGGCGTTCACAGCGGCCTCATCGGTCACGTCAGCCACATAGCCGTGGGCGTCCACGCCAGCCTCTTTGTACGCGGCCAGGCCTTTTTCCAGGCTGCCCTCGTTGGAGCAGTTGAAGCAGACAGTCGCGCCGCAGGAGGCCATGCCCACCGCGATGGAGAAGCCGATGCCGTGGGCACCGCCGGTGATGAGGGCAACTTTGCCTTTCAGATCAAATGCAGAAAGATCCATGTTCAAGTTCTCCTTTCGTGTTTACAGGTCGTTTTTGAAAAAAGCCCCGTACCGAGCTTTCCTTGGTACAGGGCCTTAAAAGGTGCTTTTAGCGCAGGTCGGTGGTAGCGATGTTGTCCATGTCGTCAAACTCCATGTTCTCGCCGCCCATTGCCCAGATGAACGTGTAGTTGGAGGTGCCCACACCGCTGTGGATGCTCCAGGAGGGCTGATGACAGCATCTTCGTTGTGCATCACGATGTGGCGGGTCTGGGTAGGCTCGCCGCACATGTGGAACACGACCTGTCCCTCGGGCAGTTCAAAGTAGGTGTAGATCTCCATCCGGCGCTCATGGGTGTGGCTGGGCATCGTGTTCCAGTTGGAACCCGGCTCCAGCTCGGTCATACCCATGCTCAGCTGGCAGGTCTTCAGCACATCCGGGTGGATGAACTGATTGATGGTGCGCTTATTGCAGGTCTCGACACTGCCCAGAGGACGATGGTTCGCATCGGCCATCTTGATGAGGCGGGTCTCGTAAGAGCAATGTGCCGGAGCGGACACCATGTAGAACTTGGCGGGGTGCTCGGGGTCCGCGGAAGCAAAGGTGACTTCCTTGGTGCCCTTGGTGATGTAGAGGCAGTCCTTGTAGCCCAGCTCGTACTTCACACCGTCGGCCACCACGATGCCCGTGGAGTCCTTGCCAATGTTGAACATGCCGATCTCGCGGCGCTCGAGGAAATAATGGGTGCCAAAGTTGGCCCAGACGTCAATGCCCTTGTCGATGGACACGGTCTCGTGCACCGGCATACAGCCCAGCGTGACCATCCGGTCCACATGGCTGTAAACGGCCACGACCTCATCGGCCTTGTACAGGCCGGTGATGAGCATCTCATCCCGCATTTCCTCGGTGGTGTAGCGCTTGAAGTCCTTCTGGTTGCAGGAGTAGCGGATATCCATGAGGAGGCCCTCCCTTTCCCAGTTTCTTAGCGCTGGATACGGCCGGAACCGTCGCCGCCGGCCAGCTTCTCGACTTCAGAAACGGTCATCATGTTGTAGTCACCCTCGATGGAGTGCTTCAGAGCGGAAGCAGCCACAGCGAACTCAACAGCATCCTGGGTGCTCTTGCCGGTCAGCAGAGCGTAGATCAGGCCGCCGCCGAAAGAGTCACCGCCGCCAACGCGGTCGATGATCTTCAGCTCGTACTTCTTGGAGAAGCAGTACTCGTTGGAAGCAACATCGTACAGCATTGCGCTCCAGCCGTTCTCGGAAGCGTTGTGGCTCTCACGCAGGGTGATCGCGACCTTCTCGAAGTGGAACTTGTCAGCCAGCTGCTTTGCAACGCTCTTGTAGCCCTCAGCGTTCAGCTTGCCGCCGTAGATGTCGGTAGCCTCAGCCTCGATGCCGAAGACGTCCTTTGCGTCCTCCTCGTTGGAGATGCAGACGTCAACGTACTCGCACAGCTTGGTCATGGCCTCACGAGCCTGGTCGCGGGTCCACAGCTTGCCGCGGTAGTTCAGGTCGCAGCTGATCTTCACGCCGCGAGCCTTAGCAGCCTTGCAGGCCTCCAGGCAGATCTCAACGACATTTGCGCCCAGAGCCGGGGTAATGCCGGTGAAGTGGAACCAATCCACACCCTCAAAGATCTTGTCCCAGTTGAAGTCAGCGGGCTGAGCCAGCTGGATGGCGCTGTTGGCACGGTCATAGATGCAGACGGAACCGCGCTGAGAAGCGCCCTTCTCGTTGTAGTAGATGCCAACGCGGTCGCCGCCACGGACGATCATGCTGGTGTCAACGCCATAGCGGCGCAGGCTGTTGATGGCTGCCTGGCCGATCGCGTGTGCGGGGAGCTTGGTGACGAAAGCTGCATCCAGGCCGTAGTTAGCCAGAGAAACAGCAACGTTGGCCTCGCCGCCGCCAAAGGTGAACTCCAGGCTGTTAGCCTGAACGAAACGCTCGTAGTTGAACGGCTGCAGACGGACCATCAGCTCGCCAAAAGTAACAACTTTCATTGTAGTATCTCCTTTTAATTTGAGGGTGTTTTATATGACCCGCCGCAGGGCGCTCCCAGGGCGGCAGGACGTGACAAATTTAAACTCAGGCCTGAACGAGGTGGAATGCGAAGCCGCCGATCTCGTCTGCAAAGTAGCAGGCAATGGTCTTGCCATTCTTGACGACCTTGCTGTCCAGATCGAACTTGGCGCCGCGCTGGGTCAGGTGATAGATGGCGCGGTCCACATTGTTGCAGCCGATGGCGATGTGGCCGTTGGTGCCGCGGCCCGGCTTCTTCATGATCTCGAACTCCTTGTTGCCCACGAAGATGCTGGAGTTGCCCGGGGCGACCTTCATGTTCAGCAGGCTGCCGATGAGGTTGGCGATCTTCATGGCCTCTTCCTCGTTGCCGGTGTTGACGCCGACATGGTGCAGCTTCAGGCCCAGCATGGTGTCAACGGCTTCCTTGCTCTGCGCGGTGATCTTAGCCCAGTCGCCAGCCTTGATGACATCGCTCTTGCACATCCAGGTGCCACCCACAGCGAAGATCTGGTCATAGCCCAGGTAGTCGTTGACGTTCTTGGCATTGACACCGCCGGTGCACATCCAGCGCGCGCCCTTGAGGGCAGCGCCGATGTTCTTCAGCATGCCCACGCCGCCGTTTGCCTCAGCGGGGAAGAACTTCAGAGCCTCGCAGCCCAGGTTCATTGCCTGCTGCATCTCGCCTGCGGAGCAGGTGCCGGGCATCATGATGCCGCCCTTGCTGATGACGTGCTTGCAGACCTCGGGGTCAAAGCCGGGAGCAACGATGAAAGAAGCGCCAGCAGCCATAGCGCGGTCAGCCTGCTCACAGGTCAGGACCGTGCCGGCGCCCAGCAGCATCTCGGGCATCTCCTCGTGGATCTTGCGGATGCACTCCTCAGCACAAGCCGTGCGGAAAGTGACCTCGGCTGCGGGCAGACCGCCCTCGGCCAGAGCCTTGCACAGGGGCAGGGCCTCGTCCACGCTGTTAAAGGCGATAACAGGGATAATGCCGATCTGATAGACCTTTTCTACGATGGGATTCATAACGCATTTCTCCTTTTATTTTAACTCTCTGGGAATGGGGCGCAGGCCTCACAGGCACACTTCGCCCCACCATACGTTCGTATTATTAGTATAAACGACGGCGGGGCGTTTGGTAATGCTCAACAAGCACAATGTTTTGCATAAGACCTTGTATACATTGCACAAAAATGCCGAAGAGCTCCTGTCCTGGTGCTCTCCGGCGGGGAACTTGCTGTTATTTTTGCATTTTCGGACGCTGTTCAGACCGAAAGCCGGGCAAAGATCTCGGCCACGCCGTCATGGTCACAGTCGTTTTCGCTGACCAGGTCCGCCAGCTGTTTCACATGCTCCATCCCATTGGCCATCACAGCGGCCACGCCTGCCTTTTCCAGCATGGCGCGGTCATTGTCGCTGTCGCCCACGGCCAATGTGCATTCATGGGGGATGCCCAGCCGGTCGGCCAGGGCCAGCAGGGCGCTGCCCTTGTCCACTCCTTTGGCCGTGACCTCAATGTTGTCCGGGGAGCCCTGCACCACTTCCACGCCTTCCAGCGCATAGAACCGCGGCAGGGCCGCCTCGGCCGCTTCCGCGTTCTCAAAGAACATGCAGAATTTCTCGATCTCATGGGCGTGGCGGCTCATCCACTCCGCCGTGTCCCGCACGATGTGGAACCGGCCGTCGTTGGGCTGCTTTGCCTCCGTGGAAAGGCTCAGCAGTCTGCGCTGACGCTCTCCCATCCGCTCCTGGGCCAGGTGGTCCCGGATGACCCGGCCATCGCTGAACACGCTCAGGGAGCCCTCAAACTCCTGATACAGGGCAAACACCTCCCGGGCCTTTTCCACCGGGAAGAGCCGCCGGACAAGGCAGGCGGGCTCACAGGTCCGGCGGACCGCAGCATCAGAATAGCGGCTGTACACCGCCGCCAGCGGGTCGGTACCCAGGTCCCAGACGGCAGCCCCGTTGGAGGTGATGGCATAGCGGACACCGGGCAGTTGGGCCACCAGCGGCGGCAGGTTGGCCAGGGCACGGCCTGTGGCGGGCAGCACCACAACGCCCCGGGCCGCGGCCTCTGCAATGGCCTGCCGGGTGGCGGGGGTAACGGTGTTCTCACGGCTCAGCAGGGTGCCGTCCAGATCCAGGGCGGCAATACGAATCTCAGGCATAGAATCTCCTTTTAAGTGAATGCTCTTCTCTTTTCCCCCCTATTCTATAACAGGAAATGGATTTGCGCAAGCCGACGCTTTGTGGTAAAATAAAGCGTCCATTCATAAAAATTATAGGAGAAAACACATGCGATCCAACCTTTTGCGCACAAAACTGAAGCCGCACCTCTGGTTCCAGCTCTACTGGGTGGTTTACCTGGTCTGGTTTTTCTGGCTCGATCTGACCATCAAAAATCCCAAATACATCATCCACGCCCCGCTGGACGACCTCATCCCGTTCTGCGAGTGGTTTGTCTTCCCCTACTGCAGCTGGTTCTTCCTGCTGGCGGGCGTCACGGCCCTGCTCTGGTGGTACGACACCGCCAGCTATGACAAGCTCTGCCTGATGATGTTCTCGGGCATGACGTTCTGCCTCATTTTATATATGGTGTTGCCCAACGGCCTGGACATCCGCCCCACGGCGGAGGCCATTGGCCGGGACAACATCGCCATGCGGATCATGCAGCTGCTCTGGAACGCGGACGCTTCCGTCAACGTCTGCCCCTCCATCCACTGCCAGAGCTCCGGCTGCATGGCGCTGGCGTTCTCCCGCAGCAAGCTGGCCCAAGACCGCCCCGGCCTGAAAGTGCTGGCCTGGGGCTGGGCGCTGCTCATCTGCGCCTCCACGGTCTTCACAAAACAGCATTCCATCGTGGACGTGGTCTGCGGTCTGGCGCTGGTGGCCGTGTGGGTACCGGTACTGTACCGGAAGCCCAAAAAAGGAATGTAAAGACTGTGCAACTTTTCCCTGCATTCCTCTTGACGAAGCGTTTCCGCCCGGGTACAATTGAAAAAAGCAAACTGATATATTACCGAGGGGAGAGAAACGCCATGGCAGTACGGAGTGCACGCGAAGTGGCTTACGAGACCATCCGGGGCCGGATCATTACAATGGAGCTCAAACCCGGCGACGAGCTGAACGACCGGGAGCTGGCCCAGGAGCTGGGCATCAGCCGCACCCCCATGCGGGAGGCGCTCATCATGCTCAACATCGCGCACATGGTCACGATCAAACCCCAGAGCGGCACCCATGTGGCCCCCATCGACCTCAAGCTGATGGAGATGGAGCAGTTTTCCCGCTTCACGCTGGAAAAAGAGATGCTCAACCGCATCCGCGGCACCCTGACCCCGGAACAGGAGGAGGCCTACCGCTTTAATATCGAGAGCTACCGCCAGCTGGAGCGGGAGCCCGGGGCCGAGCTCCGGGAGACCCGGATGCTGGATCTGGACAACGCGTTCCACCGGATGGCTTTTACTCTGTGCGGCATGGAGGAACATTTTGACCACATGCTCTCCACGTTCCAGCACATTGAGCGGCTGCGCAAGTTCAGCCTCCAGACCGACGAGAACAAATCCGTCTGCGCCGCCCACACCCGCATCCTGGAAGCCGTGCTCCACGGCTCGGAGGAGGATGTGAGCCGGGCTCTGTCCGACCACCTCAACCGCTACAAGCTCAGTGTGGAGCAGGCCCGTCAGCGCCACCCGGATTACTTCACGGAAGAGTAAAATAACGTTAAAATTTACACAAAGACGACTGAAAATGGATGCAAAATCCATTTCAGTCGTCTTTTTTGTCTAAAGTATACAAGAAAAAACTCTAAAAAAAGTCAAAATGTCAATTGTCAAGTCTCAACTGATATATTAGAATATTGATGAGAATGCACCATGGCGTTCCGCCAAGGGTGTGAGAAAGCAAAGCAACACCGCATAGCCACACAAGGAGGATTCCACTATGCCTATGAAAATGGGTTGGCGCTGGTATGGTGAGGGCAACGATCCCATCACCCTCAGCGACATCAAGCAGATCCCTGGCGTGACCAGCATCGTCTGGGCGCTGCACAACAAGATGCCCGGCGAGATCTGGGAGATCGACGAGATCCAGAAAGTCGCCGATCAGATCCACGCTTACGGCTTTGATATGGACGTTGTTGAGTCTGTCAACGTCCACGACGACATCAAGATCGGCCTGCCCACCCGCGACAAGTACATCGAGAACTACAAGCAGTGCATCCGCAACCTGTCCAAGTTCGGTGTCAAGGTCATCTGCTACAACTTTATGCCCATCTTTGACTGGACCCGTACCGACCTGTTCCACCCCATCGGGGATGGTTCTACGGCCCTGTTCTACCAGAAAGACATGATCCAGGATGACTACAAGGCCATGGCCGATTACATCCTCGGCTTCACCGAGAAGTACCACATGACGTTCCCCGGCTGGGAGCCGGAGCGTATGGCCAAGCTGGACGATCTGTTCAAGGCTTACGCTCCTGTCACCAAGGAGAAGCTGTGGGAGAACCTGAAGTACTTCCTGGAAGCACTGATGCCCACCTGCCGCGAGTGCGACATCAAAATGGCCATCCACATGGACGATCCCCCTTGGGATATCTTCGGCCTGCCCCGCCTGCTGGTGGATGCTGAGAGCATCGACCGCTTCCTGAGCATGGTGGACGACGAGTACAACTGCCTGACCCTGTGCTCCGGCAGCCTGAACGCCAACCCCAACAACAACGTGGCGGAGATCGTGCGCAAGCACTGCGACCGCATCGCGTTTGCTCACATCCGCAACATCCACCACTTCCCCAACGGCGATTTCTCCGAGGCTGCTCACCGCGACTGCTGCGGCGAGACCGGCATCATCGAGATCCTGCGCGCCTACCATGACTGCGGCTTTGAGGGCTACATCCGCCCCGACCACGGCCGTCAGCTGTGGGAAGAGGGCCCCGGCAACTGCCGCCCCGGCTACGGCAAGTATGACCGTGCCCTGGGCATCCAGTACATGCTGGGCGTCTGGGATCTGCTGGACCGTCTGGATGAAGAGAAAAAGAAAGGCTGATTACAATGAAGCTGTCTGATATTAAGAACGGCAATCTGTCCGCTGAGTGGGCGGAAAAAGGCTACGAGCTGCCCAAGTTTGATGTCGAGGCTGTCAAGGCCAAGACCCATGCAGAACCCACCTGGGTGCACTTTGGTGCCGGCAACATCTTCCGCGCTTTCCCGGCTGCCATCCTCAACGAGGCTCTGAACAGCGGCAAGTATGACCGCGGCGTCATCGTGGCCGAGAGCTTTGACTACGAGATCATCGACAAGGCTTACCAGCCCTACGATAACCTCAGCCTGCTGGTCTGCCTGAAGTCTACCGGCGACATCGAGAAGAAAGTCATCGCTTCCGTCACCGAGAGCCTGAAAGCCGATTACTCTTTCGGCGCTGACTGGGCGCGTCTGGTGGAGATCTTCCAGAACCCCAGCCTGCAGATGATCTCTTTCACCATCACCGAAAAGGGCTACGGCGTTGCTCCGGCTGACCTGGAGCGCGGCCTGACCCCCGTGCTGGCCATGGGCAAGGTCACCGCTCTGCTGTATGAGCGCTTCAAGGCTGGCAAGCTGCCCCTGACCGTCCAGAGCATGGACAACTGCTCTCACAACGGCGACAAGGTCAAGAACGCGGTTCTGGCTTACGCTTCCAAGTGGGCAGAGCAGGGCCTGGTGCCCGCTGAGTTCCTGGCTTATGTGCAGGACGAGACCAAGATCACGTTCCCCTGGAGCATGATCGATAAGATCACCCCGCGCCCGGATGCCAAGGTGCAGAAGATGCTGGCAGACGACGGCTTTGAGGACAACTACACCATCGTCACCGAGAAGCACACCTTTACCGCTCCCTTTGTCAACGCCGAGGAGACCCAGTACCTCTGCATCGAGGATCACTACACCAATGGTCGTCCCCCGCTGGAGCTGGGCGGCGTGCTGTACTGCGACCGTGAGACGGTGGACAAGATCGAGAAGATGAAAGTCTGCACCTGCCTCAACCCGCTGCACACTGCCATGTCCATCTATGGCTGCATGCTGGATTACACCCTCATCTCTGCTGAGATGGCGGACGAGGACCTGCGCAGCTTCATCCAGAAGATCGGCTACATCGAGGCAATGCCCGTCGTCGTCGATCCGGGTGTCCTGAACCCCTATGAGTTCATCGGCGCTGTCATCAACCGCCGTCTGCCCAACCCGTTCATGCCGGACGCTCCCCAGCGTATCGCAACCGATACCTCTCAGAAGCTGGCCATCCGCTTTGGCGAGACCATCAAGGCTTACGAGGCCCGCGGTCTGGACAAGAGCAATCTGGTGCTGATCCCGCTGGTGCTGGCTGGTTACGCCCGCTACCTCAAGGGTGTGGACGACAACGGCAAGCCGTTTGAGATCTCTCCCGATCCGCTGCTGGCAGAGCTGCAGGCCATCGTCGCTCCTCTGGAAGTCAAAGAGGGCGAGCAGGACTTCAGCTGCCTGAAGAAGCTGTACAGCCGTGCCGATGTCTTCGGCGTGGACCTGTACGCTGTCGGCCTGGGCGAGAAGATCGAGGGCATGGTCAAGGAGCTGTACGCTGGCAACGGCGCAGTCCGCAAGACCCTGCACAAGTATGTGGTCGCCCGCTAAAATTTAAAACGCTATCCACGTTCCCGCGCTGCGCTTTGCTTTGCCGCAGTGCGGGCTTTTTATTTGTTGACCTTTTCCCCTTTTTCTGCCATAATGGAATCAACATCAGATTGGGGGCAGCAGATATGAAAGTTATGGTCTTTGATGTAGGCGGTACCGAGATCAAATACTCCGTCATGGATGAGCAGTTCCACCGGGAAGACGCGGGCAGCGTCCCCACCCCGGACGACACGCAGGAGCACTTTCTCGCCACGCTGGAGGCGCTCTATCGCCCCCACGCGGCGGAGGTGGACGGCATTGCCATGAGCCTGCCCGGCTTCATTGATGCCGAGCATGGCGTCGTGCGGGGCGGCGGGGCACCCTCCCTTCTCTACAACATCGGCACTCCTGTAGGGCCCCGGCTGGCCCAGCGCTGCGGCTGCCGTGTCTTCCTGGAAAACGACGGCAAGGCTGCCGCCATTGCAGAACTGCAGCAGGGCGCCCTGAAAGGCTGCACCAACGGGGCGGTTTTCATCATCGGCACCGGCGTGGGCGGCGGCCTGGTCATCAACGGTCAGCTGGTGCGGGGCATCCACTGCACGGCTGGAGAGTACAGCTACCTCCACACCAATGCAGATGACTGGCGCAACGGCGATAAGACAGTGGCGCTGCAGTGCAGCGTGACCAACCTGCTGCGTTGGTACCGCGCCCGTAAAAATTTGCCGGAGGACGCCCCGCTCAACGGCCGGATCTTTTTTGAAGCCGCCAACGCCGGGGAACCGGAGGCACTGGAAGTGCTCCACCGCCTCTGCAAAGCCATTGATATCCAGATCTACAATCTGACCGTCCTGCTGGATCTGGAAGTAGTCGCCATCGGCGGCGGCATCAGCCGCCAGCCCCTGCTGCTCCGGATGCTGAACGACATCTACGAGCAGGAAATTATCATCGGCCACCCCTACAGCGAGGAGCAGGCCCGCAGCCTGCCCCGCCCGGCCATCGTCCCCTGCCGCTTCCACAACGAAGCCAATCAGGTGGGAGCGCTGCTGGGTTATCGAAAGAGTTGCTAAACAACAACCCCCTTTCGAGGTTAACTCGAAAGGGGGTTGTTGTTTTATTTATTTTTTCAGCCGGGGTACTTGCTTACTTCCAGCAGTTCCTCTGCCCGCTTGACCTGTTCCGCTGTGGGCGGGACCGCATCGGGCAGGGGGTACGGGATGCCGAGCTTTTCCCATTTGAAAAGCCCCAGCGTGTGGTAGGGCAGCACCTCCACCCGCTGCACGGTCTTGAGGGACGCGATGAAGTCCGCGGTCCTGCGCAGACCCTCTTCGTCGTCGGTCAGGCCGGGCACCAGCACATGGCGGATCCAGAGCGGGACGCCCAAGTCCGAGACATGCCTTGCCATGGCAAGGATGTTGGCATTGTCTTTGCCCGTGAGCTGGCGGTGCTTTTCGGGGTCGATCTCTTTCAGGTCTAATATCACCAGACTGGTGGAGGCCATCAGGGTGTCGAACGCGGCGAGATACTCCGGGTCCTCGGGGCGGAACGGCTGCCCGGCGGTGTCCAGCGCGGTGTGGACGCCCTTTTTGCGGGCCAGCTGAAAGAACGCGGTCAGAAACTCCATCTGGCGCAGCGGCTCGCCGCCGCTGACGGTCACGCCGCCTTTTTTGCCCCAGTAGTTCCGGTAGCGGTATACTTTCTGGAATAATTCTTCCGGAGTATACTCTTCGCCTCCCTCACAGGCCCAGGTCTCGGGGTTGTGGCAGTATTTGCAGCGGAGCGCGCAGCCCTGCAAAAACACCACGAACCGCACACCAGGCCCGTCCACCGAGCCGAAAGACTCCAGCGAGTGGACGTGGCCGATCAGGTTACAGAGCGGCATGGCAGGTACGAGAGATGACGTCCATCTGCTGCTCACGGGTCAGGTCAATGAACTTGACCGCATAGCCGGAGACGCGGATGGTGAAGTTTGCATACTCCTCTTTCTCGGGGTGCTCCATGGCGTCCAGCAGCTTCTCCTTGCCAAAGACGTTGACGTTGAGGTGGTGCGCGCCCTGATCGAAGTAGCCGTCCATGACCTGCACCAGGTTCTCCACACGCTCGCCCTCGCTGTGGCCCAGCGCATCGGGGTTGATGGTCTGGGTGTTGGAGATGCCGTCCAGTGCCCAGTGGTAGGGCAGCTTGGCCACGGAGTTCAGAGAGGCCAGCAGGCCGTTCTGCTCCGCACCGTAGCTGGGGTTGGCACCCGGTGCAAACGGGGTAAAGGCGGCACGGCCATCGGGCAGAGCGCCGGTGTACTTGCCGTAGACCACGTTGGAAGTGATGGTCAGGATGGAGGTGGTCGCCTCGGAGTTGCGGTAGGTGTGGCGCTTCTTGATCATCTCGAGGAAAGTCTTCAGCAGCCAGACACCGATTTCGTCCGCACGGTCATCGTCGTTGCCGTACTTGGGGAAGTCGCCTTCCACTTCAAAGCCGGTGGCCAGACCGTTCTCATCACGCACCACCTTGACCTTGGCGTACTTGATGGCGCTCAGAGAGTCGATGACATGGGAGAAGCCCGCAATGCCGGTGGCAAAGGTGCGGCGGACATCGGTGTCGATGAGCGCCATCTCGGCTTCCTCATAGTAATATTTATCGTGCATATACTGGATCAGGTTCAGCACGTTGACGTACAGGCCGGCCAGCCAGTCCAGCATCTGGACATACTTGGGCAGCACCTCGTCATAGTTCAGATACTCGCCGGTGATGGGGGCGTAGTTGGGGCCGCACTGCTCGTGGCTCTTCTCATCCACACCGCCGTTGATGGCGTACAGCAGGCACTTTGCCAGGTTGGCGCGTGCACCAAAGAACTGCATCTCCTTGCCGGTCTGGGTGGCGGACACGCAGCAGCAGATGGAGTAGTCATCGCCCCAGACGGGCTTCATGACGTCGTCGTTCTCGTACTGGACCGAGCTGGTGTTGATGGACACCTTGGCGGCGTACTTCTTGAAGTTCTCCGGCAGGGCGGAGGAGTACAGCACGGTCAGGTTGGGCTCCGGAGCGGGGCCCATGTTCTCCAGCGTGTGGAGGAAGCGGTAGCAGTTCTTGGTGACCATGCTGCGGCCATCCATACCGATGCCGCCCACTTCCAGCGTTGCCCAGACGGGGTCGCCGGAGAACAGCTGGTTGTAGCTGGGGATACGGGCAAACTTGACCATCCGGAACTTCATGACCATGTGGTCGATGAGCTCCTGTGCCTGGCTCTCGGTCAGGGTGCCGTTGTCCAGATCGCGCTGGATATAGATATCCAGGAACGTGGAGATGCGGCCCACGCTCATAGCTGCGCCGTTCTGAGTCTTAATGGCGGCCAGGTAGCCGAAGTACAGCCACTGGCAGGCCTCTTTTGCGTTCTTGGCGGGCTGGGAGATGTCGTAGCCGTAGGCTCGGCCATCTTCTTCATCCCCTTGAGGGCGCTGATCTGGCGGGCGATCTCCTCCCGCAGGCGGATGACGTCATCGGTCATGGTGCCGTCGCCGCAGTTGTCAAAATCTTCCTGCTTGAACCGGATCAGGGCGTCGATGCCATACAGGGCCACACGGCGGTAGTCGCCCACGATACGGCGCGGCCGTAGGTGTCGGGCAGGCCGGTGATGATGTGGGTGTGGCGTGCTTTCTTCATCTCCGGGGTGTAAGCGTCAAAGACAGCCTGGTTGTGGGTGCGGGTGTAATCGGTAAAGATCTTGTGCAGCTCCTCGCTGGGCTGGTAGCCGTAGGTGGTGCAGGCCTGCTCTGCCATCTTGATGCCGCCGTAGGGCATAAAGGCGCGCTTCAGAGGCTTGTCGGTCTGCAGGCCGACGATCTGCTCCAGGTCTTTCAGGCTCTCATCGATGTAGCCAGGGCCGTAAGCGGTCAGGCTGCTGACCACTTCCGTCTCCATATCCAGCACGCCGCCCTTGGCGCGCTCTTCTTTTTGCAGCTTCTGCAGGGTACCCCACAGCTTATTGGTAGCCTCCGTGGGGCCAGCTAGGAAAGACTCGTCGCCATCGTACGGGGTGTAGTTCTTCTGGATAAAGTCGCGGACGTTGACTTCCTCTTTCCAGATACGGCCCTCAAAGCCTTCCCACTCTTCAAAATTGATCATTGGAACCTCCTTGCTCCTTCCATTGGTTAGCATCATCTAACTATTCTGCCTTGAAAAAACCGCACTTTCTCTGCGGCTTTCGGGGGCATGTTCTGGGGGAGGCGCCCATCTTCTGCGGCGCCTTTTGTGTGGCTGTCAAAACGCAGGACAATGCGTCTGCTCCCGGCAGCCTGGTACTATAATAGCAAGCATTCTTATAAAAAGCAAGAGGAAAATCGAGGATTTTCTGCCCTCAAAAATTTTCCGAAAAAATTTCAAATCAGGGGTTGACAGTCATGACAAACTATGATATCCTTTTGTCACGGCAAGGTTAGTTAAATCTAACCAAGGCTGCGGTGGCCCCCTGCAAGGCCCCCGAAAAGGAAGCAAATTCCTCCATTCCATTCTCTCTTTTTCTGGATGCATACAGCTTTTATGGTTTGCTCTGTATGCTCCGCGCGGCGAGGTGCGCTTTTGGTACGGCGCTCTTTGCAAAAGCAAGAAAACAAAAACGGGACACATCGCTTGACCACCGATGCGTCCCGCTTTTTGTTTTACCCAGTTTTACAGCAAAAGAGCAACAATTCTTGGCGGATATTACCGTTGCACCTCCCTGGATTTTACGCTATACTCTTACCTTAGTTACTGCTGCCGCATGGGCAGCGGCCCAAATTGCACCAAGACCCAAAGGGGGATTTTGTTACGAAGTATCTGTTTCAATTTGCACGCATCCTTGCATTTTGTTTTCTGGGCGAGATCCTGTACGCCGTTCTGCCGCTGCCCATCCCGGCCAGCGTCTACGGCCTGATCTTACTGCTGCTGGCCCTGCGGCTTGGCATCGTCAAGCTGGAGCAGGTCAAGGAAGTGGGCCTGTTCCTCACGGGCATCTTCCCGCTGCTCTTCGTTCCCGCCGCGGCCGGTGTCATGGAGCTCTGGGCAGAGATGGGCAACATGCTGCTGCCTATCATCATTGCCATCGTGCCCGTCACGGTGCTGGTGCTGGCCTCTGCCGGCCGCACCACCCAGGCTCTGACCAGCCGCCGCAAAAATAAGGAGGCCGCCCATGACTGAGCTTTTAAACGGATTTCTTTCCGGCTCGGCCGCCTGGGGTGTAATGCTCACGCTGGCCGCCTTTGCGCTGGGGACTCTTATCAATAGGGCAACGGGCAAGGCCATTTTCAACCCGCTGCTGCTGGGCAGCATCTTTGTTATCATCCTGCTCAGCGTGCTGAACATCCCTTATGCGGATTACAAGGCCAGCGCTTCCCCGGTCAACTACCTGCTGTTGCCTGCCACCATCAGCCTGGCCATTCCCCTCTATGAAAAGTGGGATCTGCTCAAGGAGAACGCCGCCGCCATCATTGCGGGCATCTCGGTGGGCACGCTGGTCAGCCTGGGCAGTGCACTGGCCCTGGCGCTGGCGCTGGGCTTGACCCGGGAGCAGTACGCCACCCTCCTGCCCAAATCCGTCACCACGGCCATCAGCATGGACGTGGCGGCTGAGCTTGGCGGCATTGCAGCCCTGACGGGTGCCATCGTGATCCTGACGGGCATTGCAGGCAACCTACTGGCCGAGTCCGTCTGCAAGTGGTTCCATATCACCGACCCCATCGCCAAGGGC
Source organism: Faecalibacterium sp. OF04-11AC (assembly GCF_003460645.1). NCBI lineage: Bacteria > Bacillati > Bacillota > Clostridia > Eubacteriales > Oscillospiraceae > Faecalibacterium > Faecalibacterium sp. OF04-11AC. The sequence continues at coordinate 29,184 of NZ_QTVP01000005.1, forward strand.
GTGGGCATCGGCACCTCAGCCCATGCCGTGGGCACCAGCAAGGCCCTCCAGATGGGCGAAGTGGAGGGCGCCATGAGCGGCCTTTCCATCGCCGTGGCCGGTGTCCTCACTGCCGTCCTCTGCCCGCTCTTTGTAGCTGATCCACTAAACCCGGATCGGATCACAGCACATCACCGCGCGTGATGTGCTGTTTGTTGTATAACGCAAACGCCCTCTGTCCATCCAGACAGGGGGCGTTTGCGTTTTGGTTCAGCATCGTTTCATCCGGCGGATGATGTCCGCGGCTTCCTTGGACAGCGGCGGCGGGATCGCTGCCGGGCGGGCCAGACAGTAGCCCTGCAGCAGGTCCACGCCCAGCTCCAGCACCTTGCGCAGCTCGGCCGTGGTCTCCACACCCTCGGCCAGCACCAGAATGTTCCGGGGCCGCGCGTAGTCCACCAGGCTGGTGAGGAACTGCTGCTTGTCCGTGTTGGTATCAATGCTGCGGATAATGGAGATATCCACCTTGACATAGCGGGGGGCTATGGTCAGCAGGCTGCTGCCGTTGCTGTAGCCGCTGCCGTAATCGTCCAGCGCAAAGGTCCCGGACGCCCCGAGTACCGTGCGCTTCCGTTCCAGCTGGGCAGTGTCCAGTTCCTCTTCCTCGGTGATCTCCACCACCAGCTTCCGGGCCAGTTCCGAGAAACGGCCGCGGTAATCCCGCCAGTCGGTGTCGTTCAGGCTGACACTGGCAATGGAGTTGATAAAGAGCAGGCTGTCTTCCCGGATGAGGCCGCGCTCTTTCAGCTTTTCAAAGGCGCTGGAGGCCTTGAACAGGGTAATGTGCTCGATGTCGTACAGGCGGTTCAGCTCCCGCGCCAGCTTCATCACGGTAAGGGGCGAGCGCAGGGTGGGCATCTCCGGCCGCATCAGGGCCTCATAGGCGATGGCCCGGCCATTGCGGGCCGAGAAAATCGGCTGGAAATGGTAGCTCACCGCCTGATCCCGCAGCATCTGCTCAAACTCGTTGCGGGTCTGCATGGCGTAGGCTTCCTGATTGTACATGCCGATGTCAAACTCTTTCATCTCGCCCTTGCGGGAATGCTTGACCTGATACATGGCAAAATCAGCGTACTTTTTCAGGGTATTGAAATCCGTGCTGTCCTCCGGGTACCAGGCCACACCGCCCGAGATGCTGATATGCAGCTCGCTGCCGCTGGGCAGGATGGAAGCGCTGTCCTGCAGGGCCGCGCGCAGCTTTTCCAGCTCTTCCCGCACGGCGTCCCGGCTGTCGTATCCGTAGAGCAGCAGCATGAACTCATCGCCCGAGAGGCGGGCAGAGAGGGTGCCCGGCGGGGTACTGGCCGCCAGGCAGCGGCCCGTCTGGCGGAGGTACTGGTCGCCCCAGTCGTGGCCATAGGTGTCGTTGATGGTTTTCAGGTTGTCCAGGTCGGTCATAAGCAGGGCGGCGTGGCCCAGCGTTTCCGGCTTGGCAAACAGGTTCTCGCACACCCGCTGGAATGCCTGACGGTTGTACAGGCCCGTCAGGATATCGTAATCGCGCTCGTGCTTGATGCGGCGGCGCTCCAGCGCCGTCACCTCCTCGTTTTCCCGGCTCAGCTGGACGATGGCGCTTGCAAACTGGTCCAGCTCCCGGATGCCCGTGCGGGAGAACTCCGGCACGCTGACATGGTCATTCTGGGCCCGGGCCAGCTCATTGGAGAGCTGCGCCACCGGTTTTGCCAGCTGGCGTGCCACCGCAACACTGCACCCCAGGCCCACCACCGCGGTCAGGAGCGCCGCCATGACCAGCAGGTTGCGGACGGAATGAGAGAACAGATAGAGGTCATTTTGGGCCACGGTCCCGATCAGCAGCCACGCCTCGCCGGAGAACGGTGCGTTCCGGCTGTAAAGCTCCAGCTGCTGGAGCGTCGCGTACTGCTCCTCTCCATCCAGCCAGAACTTCCAGTCCATTCCATCCCGGTGCAGCGTAAGGGTCTGGGGCATATTCTTGTCGGCATCCTCCCCCGTGAGGAATGCGGTTCGGACGTTGATGACGTCATCCCGTTTTAAGTCTGCATCGGTCGTCGCCAGCAGATAGGTGCCGTGATCCATGTTCTGCAGCTCATTGCTGGGCAGCTGGGTGGTCAGGTAGCTGGTCAGCAGCTCCACGCCCACCACACCGTACACGGTGCCGTCGTCCAGGATGAGGGGCTGCACATAGGCCAGCGCGTCCCGGTCGTCCCCTTTCAGGCGGAACGTTGCAGGAGTCCAGCGGCCATAGTCATCCGCAGAAAGCTTGCTCTCGGAGGTATAGGCGATCTGGAACGATTCCTTGTAAAAGCTGGTTTTCCCGCCCGGCTGGTATGGCATGGCCGGAGACCAGCCCTTATCCGTGGAGATGCCCAGCGGGGTAAACGCTGTTGCGGGGCCCCGTTCTGCCAGCAGGTCGGCGTTCCGGTCGGTGGAAAGAGCACTGGGGTCCAGGTCGCGGATGTAAAGGCCGGGCAGATAGCTGTCATCGGCCCGGTAGTTCAGGTCGTGAGTGCTCAGAATGACAAAGATGCCATTGACAGGCTTTGTCCGCAGGGTGCTCACCAGCTCCGGGACAATGGCCTGGAGCAGCGGCAGGGCTTCCTCACTGGAGGTATCCAGCGTGTTCAGAGCCACGATGCCCTGGTCCACCAGTCCCGCGTCACGCGGTCAATGGTACCGCTGATGGCATTGAGGTCCTGCGCCTGGATCAGGTTCTGGCGCAGGTAATTGGCGCGGTTCTCCACCTGCTTGTCGAGAATATCCTCGGCGTTCTCATTCAGCTGGCTGGTCACCCGGCTGGTGCTGATGGCAAAGATCAGCAGCAGCATTTCTGCCAGAAGCACCAGCAGCAGGGAGCGCAGGATCTTGCAAAAGATCGAGCAGCCCCGCCTTTGATACGCTGTCTCTTTTTTCACCCCTGTTTTCCCCTCCTTTCCGCTCCATGATCGGGCATCAGCCTCGTAAGCACTCAGTTCGGTGCAGAGAGATTGATACCAGTTCTCAAAATACTCGTCAGTCAAGTAGAGAGCCTCGGCTTCGGCAGCGCTCACCCCGGCTGCGATCTGCTCTTCCACCGCCGCGCGGTCCGCGCTGGCCAGGTCCGACATGCTGTATTCCAGCACCTTGCGGGCATCCGTGCCGCCCTCAAAGGGCTTGGGGGTGTAGAGCTCGTGGTTTTCCACCGCGTCAATGGCGTTTGCCAGGATGTCTTTCATGGAGTCGGTCAGATCCAGGCCGCTGTTCTCGATAGCGGTCATGTCGTCGGCCGCGTGGGTCACGGGCAGGTAACCGGAGCCCACGGCAAACTGGATGTTATTTTCCGGCTGGGTGAACCACTTGAGGAATGTGACACAGGCGGCTTCTTCCTCCGGGGTGCTCTTGGTCACCACCATGCCGGCGCCCTGCTGGACAGCCACCTCTTCGCTTCCGGCAAACGCGGGGTTGGGCAGCACTTTCAGGCTGATATCGTGGCTCTCGGTGTCGCTCACCTGCACCTGCTTGGGGAAAAAGGTGGCGCTGGAGTTGGAGCCCACATAGGCCAGCACATTGCCGGTCTTGATGTCGTCACTGCGGAAACGGCCCTCGCCCGCAAACCAGCCCTTGACAAAGGGGACATAGTAGTTCTCCCACAGCTTCCGGGCCACATCCTCGGTCAGGTTCACGGTCATCTTGCCGTTTTCCACGGTAAAGATGGTGCTGCCCAGTTCCTTGGCACCAATGAGCATGTAGTTTGCCATGGCGTCGCGGCCAAACAACGCCTTGCCGTCGTCCGGGACTTCCGTCCGGGCGTCGGTCCAGTCGTAGTATTTTCCGGCGGTGGCTACAAGGCCCTCCATGGTGGAAAGGTCCTCATACTTTGCCCCTGTGGCCGCCGCAAAGGCCTGCCAATCGGTGTCATTGAGGAACAGCAGCTCGGTGGATTTTGCCACCGGGAAAATTTGATGGTGCCGTTGTCGTCAAAGTCGCCCTCGGTGAGATAGCTCTCCGGGAACGCCGCCTTTTCCTCGTCGGTCAGGTAGCCGCTCAGGTCAGCCACAAGGCCCATCTGGTCCACGGCATAGCAGGTGTCGGCATAAGCGGAGAAGATATTGGGCATTTCTGCAGCCCCCACCTTGCCCTCGCTGCGGCCAGCACATTGGTCTCCAGATCGTTGACGCTGCCCTGGCTGGAAGCTTCCACCGTGATGTTCTGCTCCTTGCCCACCGTGGCGTTGAACTCATCCACCAGCTTGCTGAATGTTTCCAGCTGGTCGCCGTTGTAGTAGCTCCATACCGTAATGGTCACCGGCTTGGCGTTCGTCGGTGCCGTGTTCTTCGGTCCGGACACCGCGCTGCCCCCGCAGGCAGCCAGGCTCAACGTCAGTGCCGCGGCGCTGGCCAGTGCAGTGATTCGTTTGAAAAAACGCTTCATTCTGATTTTCTCACAATCTCCCGCGGATTCCATGCGCGGGCTCCTCTGTATCCATAGATATTTTTTATTATACGCCTCTTTGCCGCCAAAAGTAAACAAATTTTCCCAAAATCCGCGGCTTTCCATTATTTTTCCACTTTGTGGCAGGTTCGTCCAGTCTTTCCCACAAAAAGACCCGCTGGCGGGAAAATCAGCGGGTCAGAGAAAAATTGTTCTTCTTTTTCTTACAGTTTGGACAGCTGCGGGCCCTGTGCGGTATCCTTGACCGCCCAGCCCATCTCGGTCAGCCGTGCACGGATGGCGTCAGCGGTCGCCCAGTCCTTGGCTTTCTTGGCGGCAGCACGCTGTTCCACCAGCTCGGTCACCTCTGCGGGCACCTCGTCCTTTTTGCGGTTGTACATCAGGCCCAGCACACCGGTGATCTCATCAAAGGCAGCGGCAGCAGCTTCCAATGCCTTTTTGCTGGAGGCTGCGGACAGGGTGTTGATCTCCTTGACCAGATCAAACACAGCAGCCAGTGCATCGGGAGTGTTCAGGTCGTCGTCCATCGCGGTGCAGAACTTCTTGCGGGCCTCTTCCGCCTTGACAGTCAGGGTCTCGTCGGTACCGAACTCGCTCTTGCTCAGGGCAAAATCCAGATTCTCACGGCAGGTGTACAGGCGCTCCAGGCTGTTCTTGCAGCTCTCAATGAGGTCCACGGTGTAGTTCAGCGGCATCCGGTAGCCGGCCGTCAGCATGAAGTAACGGATGGGCTCGTAGCCATAGAGGTTGGCCACATCCCGCACGGTGAAGAAGTTGTGCAGGCTCTTGGACATCTTCTGGTTGTCCACATTGATGAAGCCATTGTGCATCCAGTAGCGGGCAAAGGTGCAGCCGTTGGCGCACTCGCTCTGGGCGATCTCGTTCTCGTGGTGGGGGAAAATCAGGTCCTGACCGCCGCAGTGGAGGTCAATGGTCTTGCCCAGGTGGGTGCGGCTCATGGCGCTGCACTCAATGTGCCAGCCGGACGGCCCATGCCGTAGGGGCTCTCCCAGGCAGGCTCACCGGGCTTGGCTGCTTTCCAGACGGCAAAGTCCGCCGGGTCTTCTTTCAGGTCATCGTCCATCTGGCTGCGCAGCTCCCGGTTACCGCTCTCCAGATCGTCCAGCTTCAGGTGGCTCAGTTTGCCGTACTCGGGGTCGCTCTTGACGCGGAAATAGACATCGCCGTTCTTGGCAATGTAAGCGTGGCCGGAGTCGATCAGGTCCTTGACGATATCGAGGATCTGCTGGATGTGCTCGGTGGCGCGGGGCTGGACGGTGGGCTTTTTGCAGTTGAGGCCGGCGGCGTCCTTGAGGTACTCGGCCTCAAAGCGCTGGGCCACTTCTTTCATGGAAGTGCCCTCTTCCTGGCCCTTTTTGATGAGCTTGTCGTCGATATCCGTAATGTTGGAAACGTAGAGGACCTTGTTGCCTCGGTACTCCAGGTAGCGGCGCAGGGTGTCAAACACGATCAGCGGGCGGGCATTGCCGATGTGGATATAGTTGTAAACGGTGGGGCCGCAGACATAGATGCGGTACTCGCCCGGCACCTGCGGCACGAACTCTTCTTTCTGGCGGGTCAGGGTGTTAAAGATCTGCATGATGACATACTCCTTTTTGTGGGACAACCCAGAGCCGCGGAAAAACAAAAGCCCCTGCTGCCGTGCCCTACAGCACAGCAACAGAGGCGGTTCGTTTCTGAATCGCGGTTCCACTCCGGTTTGTCGCTCAAAGCCGGTAACGGCGGCCTGCCGCGCTGTGATACTGCATTTTCCCACAGCGTGCTGCCCGGGCGCACTTTACACAGCGGCCTGCAAACAGGCTCCCAGCCAATGGCCTGTTCTCTCTGCACAGACGGATGCCGCGCTACTCTGCCCGGGTAAACGCATTTGTCCTTTTACAGGTTTTATTATAGCGGGGAGCCAAGTGGAAGTCAAGGCGGCAGGGTTTTTTCGCCCATTCCCCTTTACATCGTCTGCAACTTGTGCCATAATTTACTTTATTAAAGGGAAAGCTGCTGCCCGGGCGGCACTCGGCTGCCGGGAGCGCAAAAAGAGGGGGTTCCTTATGAGCAAAACGATCATTCCCGCAAACTACACGCCCGCGCTGAACCTGTACGACACCCAGCGCGCCATTGGCACGGTGAAGCGGCTGTTTGCCGACACCCTGTGCGCCACGCTGAATCTCTACCGCGTGTCCGCGCCGCTCTTCGTGGAGGCCTCTACCGGCCTGAACGACGACCTGAACGGCGTCGAGCGGAAAGTCACCTTCGATATGAAAGACGGTGGCATTGAAGCACAGGTGGTCCAGTCGCTGGCAAAGTGGAAGCGCAAGGCCCTCAAGGATTATGGTTTCCGGGTGGGCAAGGGCCTGTACTGTGATATGAACGCCATCCGCCGGGACGAGGACCTGGACAACCTCCACTCCGTCTATGTGGACCAGTGGGACTGGGAAAAGGTCATCCGGGAGGAGGACCGCACCGAGGCGTATCTGAAAAACGTGGTTCGCTCCATCGTGTCCGCTGTCTGCGCCACCGAGATGAACCTCCACGCCATGTTCCCCCAGCTGCAGGACCTGCCCCTGCACACCCCCAATGTCATGTTCATCACCACCCAGGAGCTGGAAGACAAGTACCCGGACCTGACCCCGAAAGAGCGGGAGAACGCGTTTGTCAAGGAAAACGGCACCACGTTCCTCATGAAGATCGGTGCCCCGCTCAAGAGCGGCAAGCCCCATGATGGCCGTGCCCCCGACTATGACGACTGGGATCTGAACGGCGACCTGCTGTTCTGGAACGAGCCGCTGCAGTGCAGCTATGAGCTGAGCAGCATGGGCATTCGCGTCAGCCCCGAGAGCATGGACCGTCAGCTGACCATGGCTGGCTGCGATGACCGCCGGGCCCTGCCGTTCCACAAGGCAGTGCTGGCAGGCGAGCTGCCCTACACCATCGGCGGCGGCATCGGCCAGAGCCGCCTGTGCATGCTGCTGCTGGGCAGCGTCCATATCGGCGAAGTCCAGGCCAGCGTCTGGGACGCGGAGACCCGTTCCGCCTGCGAAAAGGCCGGTATCCCGCTCCTCTGATTTCCGGATACAAAAAGCGAGTGCATCTTGCGATGCACCCGCTTTTTTGTTACATAGAGTAATTTTCAGCCCACAAATTCCAGTTTCGGGCCTTTTTTGCGGTGTTTTTTGCCGTTTCCGCCCAGCCACCAGAGCACAAAGGCATACAGGAGGTTGGTGCCCAGGATGATGGCAAACCACATCAGGCTCTCCTGAATGGTTTGGTCGTATACCCGCATAAAGGGGTAGGGCCCGTCGATGCGGCCCGTGATGTTGCCCCACAGGTCGTAGACGCCATAGACGATGGTAGGCACCAGCGCCAGCGGCACACTGGCCAGCGGCAGCCGGGGCTCCCGCTCAAACAGCAGGAACGACACCATGGCCACCACCGGGTTGAGGAAGTGGTGGTAGAGCATGGAGCCCGTAAACAGCATGATGTACCAGCCATTTCCGTCCTCATACATGGGGGCCAGAATGAACACCACCGTCAGGAACGTCATAGCCAGGCAGCTGGTGGACCAGAACTTGAGCTGTTTGACCCAGCGGGGCAGCTCCCGCCCGGTGAAAAGATCGAGCAGCTGGCACAGGGCCACCAGCGCACAGACCGCCATGTTGAACATATTGGACAGCTCCGTGTACATGGTAAAGACCAGCTCATGGCCATAATCCCAGCTGATGGGCATGGCAATGGTCTCCATGTAGATGATGGAAAGGTTCAGCGCCAGCGAGATGAGCTTGCGGCAGAACGCCCAGAGCTTTTCTTTCATCTTATTTTGCCGTGTTGATGAAGCTGCGGTTGTCCCACAGGTACTTGATGCCGGAAACGGCCGTGACCACTGCCACCAGCCAGCACAGCCAGTGGGCAATGGAAGCGCAGGTCTGGCCCAGCACATTCCCGGTCAGGGCGACCGTGAAGTAATAGAAGATGATGGTGATCATCTGGAGCACGGTCTTCACCTTGCCCCACATGTTGGCGGCGATCACCTTGCCGTCCTTGGCACCGGCCGCCACCATCCGCAGGCCGGAGACGGCAAACTCCCGGGCCAGGATGATGCAGAGCACCACAGGGCTGCACACGCCGTCCCGCATCATGTAGAGGAACGCCACGGTGGTCAGCAGCTTGTCGGCCAGCGGGTCGGCAAACTTGCCAAAGTCGGTCACCATGTGCACTTGCGGGCCAGATGGCCGTCCAGGTAATCGGTGAAGCTGGCCACCGCAAAAATGATGCCTGCAATGAGATACCACCGCGGATTATAGCTCGGGGTCATGTACTGACTCAGCGAGACAAAAATCATGAAAACCGGGACCAGAATAATGCGGGTCAGGGTCAGTTTGTTGGGCAGATTCATAAAAAAATCCTCCAATTCATTATTTTACGACAGTGCCATACAGATCGTAAAGATCACTGTCCTCTACAAGGATATCATAAAACTCGCCCGGATACAACGGCTCCTCGCTGGAGACGCAGACATTGCCGTCCACCTCGGGGGCATCGCCTGCCGTGCGGCAGAGGTAGAGGCCGTTTTCCTCGTCGATGCCATCACAGAGGACGTGGACGGTCTGGCCCACTTTCTCGGCCTGCTTCTGGGCCATGATGCCGGTCTGGATCTGCATGACGAGCTCGGCCCGGCGCTCCTTGACCTCCTGCTCGATCTGGTTCTCCATCCTGGCGGCCACGGTGTTCTCCTCTGCCGAGTAGGCAAAGCAGCCCAGACGGTCGAAGCGGACCTCTTTGACGAAGTTGCACAGATCCTCAAACTGCTCCTCCGTCTCGCCGGGGAAGCCCGCGATCAGGGTGGTGCGCAGGGTGATGCCGGGGATCTCGCGGCGCAGTTTTCCAATGACCTCCAGCAGCTCTGCCCGGTTGGAGCGGCGGTTCATGTTCTTGAGGATGACATCGTTGCAGTGCTGGATGGGCAGGTCGAGGTAGGGTAGTACTTTCTCATTCCGCTTCATGGCGGCGATGAAGTCATCGGTGATCCGCTCCGGGTAAGCGTACATAATGCGGATCCACTCAATGCCGTTGATCTTGTTCAGCTTGTCCAGCAGCTCACAGATGCTGCCCGGCTTGCCCCAGTCCTCACCGTAGGCAGTGGGGTCCTGGGCCACGATGATGAGTTCTTTCACGCCCTCACCGGCCAGCCAGCGGGCCTCGGCCACACAGTCGGCCATGTCACGGCTGCGCAGCGGGCCGCGGATGGCGGGGATGGCGCAGTAGTGGCAGCGGTTGTTGCAGCCCTCGGCGATCTTTAAGTACGCATAGTGGGCAGGCGTGCCGATGACGCGCTTGCCGCCCAGCGGGAAATCTTTCTTGAGGCCGTAGCTTTCCAGATGATCCTCACCGTTGAAAAGCCGTGCCACGATGGAATCAATGGCCTTGTTGGAGGCACAGCCCACCACGGCGTCCACCTCAGGGATCTCCTCCTCGATCTGGCTGCGGTAGCGCTCCGCCAGGCAGCCGGTCACAATGACTTTCAGGTTGGGGTTTGCCTGCTTGTAGGAACAGGCCTCGAGGATATTCTCGATGGCTTCGGTCTTGGCGCTCTCAATGAAGCCGCAGGTGTTGACCAGGATCACATCGGCCTCGCCCAGGTCGGCCACCGTCTCGTGGCCCGCCGACAGCAGGATATGCACCATGCCGTCCAGATCGACCTGGTTTTGGGGCAGCCAAGGGAAATACACGCAATTTTCATAGGGGATAATACTCTCTTTCCTAGTTGGGGGTTATTCTTCTTCTACTCTCTTGATGGCTTCTTTCACGACCGCATACGCAAAACCGCGCCGCTGCAGGGCCGCCACGACCAAGTCGCGCCGGCCCATGGCAAGCTTCGGGCGGTAGCGGCTCTCCACCAGCGCCACGGCGGCGGAAAGTTCCGGGTCTTCGCCCTCTTCATCCGGGGCGTAGACCGCCTCCAGCGCTGCTGCTACCTGCTGGGCGCTCAGGCCTTTCTGGCGCAGGTTCCGGGCCGCGGCCCGGCGGCTCTTGCGGGCGGCCAGCAGGCTGTGGGCCCGGGCCTCCGCGTAGCGTTCGTCGTTGACATACTCCCGCTGGACCATCTCGCCACCACCTCGGCGGCGGCCTGCTCGGTAAAGCGGCGGCAGAGCCGCTCATACAGCTGGCCGGAGGAGACTTCCTGCGCGGCCAGCGTTTCCAGTGCCGGGCACGGGCCTTGGCCACATCGGAGGATTTTTCCTCCTCCGTCAGCGGACGGCGCTTTTGATAGCCAAAAGACATCAGTCTTCCACCATGATATCCAGCTCACTCTCGCTGCTGCGGGTGGGAGCCTTGACCACCGGCTCCTTGGCCGGTGCGGCTTCGCCAGCCTTTTCGGCGGGAGCAGCGGCAGGGGCCGGTTTGCTCACCGGGCGGCGGGTGGCATAGAGCTTATCGGCATTGGCACGGATCTGGCCCTCGATGTCGTTGGCGATCTCAGGGTTGTCCTTGAGGAACTGCTTTGCGTTGTCGCGGCCCTGGCCCAGGCGGATGTCGCCATAGTTGAACCATGCGCCGCTCTTCTGCACGATGCCCAGCTTGACACCCACATCGATCAGCTCGCTCATCTTGGAGATTCCCTCGCCGAACATGATGTCGAACTCGGCCTCACGGAACGGAGGGGCCACCTTGTTCTTGACGATCTTGGCGCGGGTGTGGTTGCCGATGAACTGGCCGGAGGAATCTTTCAGGCCCTCCACACGGCGGATATCGATCCGGACAGAGGAATAATATTTCAGCGCGCGGCCGCCCGTGGTGACTTCGGGGTTGCCGTAGACGATGCCCACTTTTTCACGCAGCTGGTTGATGAAGACGCAAACCGTGTTGGTCTTGCCGATGACGCTGGTCAGCTTGCGCATGGCCTGGCTCATCAGGCGGGCCTGCAGGCCCACATGGCTGTCGCCCATCTCGCCCTCGATCTCGGCACGGGGGACCATAGCGGCCACCGAGTCCACCACAATGGCGTCGATGGCACCGGAGCGCACCAGTGCCTCACAGATCTCCATGGCCTGCTCGCCGGTATCCGGCTGGCTGACCAGCAGCTCGTTGATGTTCACGCCCAGTGCCTCGGCATAGGCCGGGTCCAGTGCGTGCTCGACGTCGATAAAGGCCACTTCGCCGCCCTTTTTCTGGGCTTCGGCCAGGATGTGGAGGGCCAGCGTGGTCTTACCACTGGATTCCGGTCCAAACACCTCGATGATACGGCCGCGGGGCACACCGCCCACGCCCAGCGCCAGGTCCAGGCCCAGGCTGCCCGTGGAGATGGCATCCACCTGCATGGCGGTGTTGTCGCCCAGCTTCATGATGGCGCCCTTGCCAAACTGCTTTTCGATCTGGGCCAGGGCAGTGGCCAGCGCGTCTTTCTTTGCGCCCGGCTCGATCTTCTGGGTGGCCGAAGCGACCGCGGTGTTCTGATTTTTCGCCATAGATTTGCTCCTTTGCTCTCAAAGCCCGTCGGACACGGGCGCTTCTTCTCATTTCTCTCTTAGTATACCACAAATCCAGGATATTACAACAAGAAGTTGTTCTCTTTTTGCAATTTTATGGGTACGATCTCCGGGCCAGAATGCACCGGTCGTTGCCGCCGTAGTCTTTGCGGCATGCGATGTCCACCCAGCCGTTTGCCGCCAGCAGGGCAGTTACCGCTTCCCGCTGCTGCCAGCCGATCTCCAGCGCCAGCGCTCCGCCGGGCCGCAGGGCGTTCTGGTAGTGTTCCGCAAGGGCGCGGTAAAATACCAGCCCGTCCTCCCCGGCTTCCAATGCCATGGCCGGTTCCCGGGCCACCTCGGGCTGCAATTGCTGCATCTCGGCGGCGGTCAGGTAGGGCGGGTTGGAAACGATGAGGTCCAGCTCCCCCTCCGGCAGGCCTTGCCAGTAGTGGAACAAGTCCCCCTCCACGGCCCGCGCCGTCCCCTGTTTCAGCGCCGAGACGGCATTCTTCTTTAAGTATCGGAACGCCTCCGGGCTCTTTTCCACGCAGGTGACGTCCGCTTCCGGGCAGAAGCGTTTGACCCCCAGCCCCAGACAGCCGGTGCCGGCACAGAGGTCCAGCACTTTGGGCGCTTGTACCCCTGCCAGCATCTGAGCGGCAGCTTCCGCCACTACCTCCGTGTCGGCCCGGGGGCAGAGCACGCCGGGGCCCACCGCCAGCTCAAAATCCAGGAACGGCCAGCTGCCGCAAAGGTATTGCAGCGGCTCCCGCTGCTCCCGCCGGGCCGTCAGGGCTTCCAGCTTTGCGGCTTGTTCCGCGGTCAGGGGCCTGTCCGCCAGCCGGGCGTCCTGCCCTGTCACCAGCCGGAACAGCTCCCCGGCGTCAAAATCCGCATCCGGGCAGCCTGCGGCGGTCAGGCGGGCTTCCACCTCCCGCAGGGCCTCCCGGGGCTGCATTCCCGCGTTTACCATTTGCCGTCCTCCGGGTTCTCGGGCAGAACGGGCGTCACGGCTGCAATGGCCACTTCGATCATGCTGTCGTCCGGCTCAAACACGGTCAGGTGCTGCACCCAGATACCCGGCTGTCGGATGATCCGGGTGGCGATGTTGTCCGAGCGGCCACACCACTTGAGCAGCTCATAGCTGATGCCCATGACCACCGGGAGGAGCAGCAGCTTGAACACCACCCGCAGCCCGGTGCTGGACCAGGGCAGCACACTGTACAGAAACACGCTGACGATGACCACCAGGATCAAGAAACTGGTGCCGCAGCGGGGGTGGAACCGGGTGTACTTGCGCACATTCTCCACAGTGAGCGGGTCGCCCGCCTCATAGCAGGCGATGGTCTTGTGCTCGGCCCCGTGGTACTCAAACACCCGGTGGATCTCTTTCATCTTGGAGATGGCCACCATATAGGTCAGAAAGATGCCCACCTTGAGCACCGCTTCGAGGATGACTTTGCCCCAGCGGCCCAGCGGGATAAGATGGTTCAGCCCGCCGACCAGCACCGTGGGCAGCACGGTAAAGAGCAGGATGGCAAACAGGCCGCCCACCACGGCAGCCGCCGCCAGCAGAAAGTCCTCGGCCTTTTTGCCAGATGGTCGCCCACCCATTTTTCAAAGGCAGATTCCTCGGCCTCGGCGTCATAGTCGTCGCCCATGCTCACCTGTGCCGAGTACATCATGTAGCGGTAGCCCATGATGAGGCTTTCGACCATCGAGATGGCGCCCCGCACGAGAGGAATTTTTGTCCAGATGCCGTGGGTAGGGGTATCTTCCAGCTTGGTCTCAATGGTGCCGTCCGGCTTGCGCACGGCGCAGCAGATCTTCTTGGGCCCCGCATCATGATGCCTTCCATCAGTGCCTGCCCGCCCACACTTGTTTTAAAGCGTTCCTTGTTGGGTCGATTCATGGAGTTCTCCTGTAAGATTTATTTTTGATAGAGCGGCAGCCCCAGTGTGACCACGGTGCCGCGGCCCAGGGTGCTCTTGATGTCCAGCGTGCCGTCCAGCGCCGTCATGATGGAATCCACCAGCGCCAGCCCAATGCCGCTGCCCCGTACCGAGTTGCTGCCCTTGTAAAACTTGGTCTTGACATTTTCCAGGTCTTCCGGCGGGATGCCACGGCCCTGGTCAATGATCTCAATAAACGCCTTGTACTGGCCTTTCCAGAGCTTGACGGTGATCCGCCCGCCGGGGGCCGAATACTTGATGGCGTTGTCCAATATGTTGATAAAGACCTGCCGCAGGCGGTCCGGGTCGGCATAGACCGGGATCATTTCCTCCGGTTCGGTATAGGAGAGGATCATCCCCTCCTGCCGGATGCGTGCCTCGCAGAAGAGGACGGCATCGGTCAGCTCGGCCACCAGATCCAGCGGGTGGTTGTTCATCTGGATGCGGCCGTTCTGCAGACGGCTGAAATCCAGCAGCTCCTCCACCATGTTGTACAGGCGGACCGTCTCGTTGTTGATGATCTCCAAGCCCTTGCGGTAATTCTCGTCGGCAGGGTCATTCAGGGCGCGCAGGGTCTCCACCCAGCCCCGGATCGAGGTGAGCGGCGTGCGCAGCTCATGGGAGACCGAGCTGATGAACTCGTTTTTCATCTTCTCGGTCTCTTCCAGCCCCTCGGCCATCTGGTTGATGGTCCCGCGCAGCCGGTCCACCTCGTCCCGCTGGTCGCCGGTCACGGGCAGGCGGACATCCAGCTCCCCCCGGGCGATGGAGGCGGCCGTCCGTTCCACCTGGCCCAGCGGCACCACGATGCTCCGCACAAAGTACAGGCCCGACATCACCGTAAACACCAGGATCGCCAGCACGATGACCGCACTGACGGCAATGGCATTCTTGAGCTGCCGTGTCACCAGCGTCATACTGGTCACCAGCCGCATGGCCGCCACGTCCTCCGCCGCGTAGGGCACCAGATAGCAGACGGACATGACCTGTTCCCCGCTCTGGGTCTTGTAGAGGGCCACCCCCATGCCGTCCACGGCATCCTGTGCCTGCTCAAAATCGCTCTGGGTCACGATGCCGTCAGCGTCCGTGCCGCTGGAGGACGCAATGACGCCGCCGTAGCTGTCCAGCAGCATAAACTCGTATTTGTCCTTATCGGAAAACTGCTCCACCATCCGGCGGAGAGCCACACTGCGGCTGGCGGAAGCTTTCTGAGCCGTGTCGCCCGTATACATCTTGAGCTGTCCCGTGATGGAAGAAAACCGCCGCACCATGGTCTGCTGCACGCCGTTGTAGTAGCTGCGGGTGTAGCTGTAGAGGAACATTCCCTCCACCAGCACCAGCAGCAGCACCGTCAGCAGCAGGTTGCCCCGCAGCCACCGGCGGGTGATCCCGCTTCGCATTGGCATTTTCCTCCTTTCCAGTTTGCCACCCTTGATTGCAGGGCCCGGCATTTTACGTTTTAAAAAAACTTTTTTGGTTTCGTATCCGTTTCCCGACCTGCCAATGGCTCCCCTGTCAGGAAAGACTCCCCCGGTCGGGGGAGGTGGCACGAAAGTGCCGAAAGGGGAGTGGCTGGCACGCGAAGCGTGACTGAGAGGTTTACTCCTCCCACCGGTAGCCATAGCCCCACACCGTCAGGATATGGGTGGGGTGGCTGGGCTCGTCCTCCACTTTCATCCGGAGGCGGCGGATGTTCACATCCACGATCTTCACATCGCCGAAGTAGTTTTCTCCCCAGACACCTTTCAGGATGCGTTCCCGCACCAGCGCCACGCCGGGGTTGCGGAAGAACAGCTCCATGATCTGGAACTCCACCTGAGTCAGCTCAATGGGCTTGCCTGCCTTGAGCAGCACACGGCGATTCTCGTCCAGCACAAAGCTGCCGCTGACGAGCGAGGACGGGGCATTCTCCCCGGCATCGTTCCCAGCCGAGCGGCCCACACGGCGGCAGAGCGCCTCCACCCGGGCCAGCAGCTCACTGACGCTGAACGGTTTGGTCATATAGTCATCGGCACCGATGGACAGGCCGCGGATCTTATCCTGCTCCTGCCCCTTGGCGCTCAGAATGATAATGCCGATCTTCTGATCGGTGCGGCGGATGGTCTCGCAGAGCGAGAAGCCATTCATCCCCGGCAGCATCACATCCAGGATGGCCGCGTCGCAGCCGGGCCGCTGTTCCAGCAGAGGAAGTGCCGCTTCAGCGCTGTCGGCCTCTACTGCTTCCATTCCGGCCAGCCGCAGGTTCAGTGCGATCATCTCGCGGATGCTGGCTTCGTCCTCTACAACAAGTACTTTTACCATCATATCCTCCGTTTTGTTGACAAATTTCCGTTTGATTCCGCCTTTTTCGTTCTGCGCAATGCTGCCCCTTTTGCCAAGGGCTCTCCCTCTGGGAGAGCGGACAGAACCGATCAGGCTTTGGCCGGGAGGGCTAGTTCAAGCGATACAGCGAGCGGGACAACCGGTAGGTCTCGTCCGCAATGGTCACGTCGGGGCCAAATTTGGCCTGCATCTGGCGGGACGCCACCATGCCCAGCCGGGTCCAGCCCGCCGCATTGGCGCTGTTGGAAGCCAGCCGCACCGTCAACACCAGCTTGTTCTCGTCCACGGTGCGCAGCTCTACGGCTCCCTCTACCTCGGTGCTGTCGGTCAGCATCAGGTTGCCCTCCCATTCCATGGGCAGCTCGATATAGCAGTTGGTCTCCTCGTCCAGCAGACCAAAACTCTTTTTGGGGTCCGGGCTGGTGTAGTCCATCCAGACGATAAAATCCATCCGGCGGCTCTGGCTCATATTCAGCAGGCCCGCCTCATCCGGCTGGGTGGGGATCTCCACCGTGCCGTCGCCATCCAGATCCCGGCTCACCAGAGTGGACACGTTGCGCAGGGATTCGTTGTACAGCTCCTGCGTGCTGATCTGGTCGGCGGGGATCATCTGCTGGCTCTCCTCATCAAAGTGGAGGAGGACCGTGGCCAGATTGTTGCCGGAAATACCGGTCCAGCCGTCCAGCACCAGATAGCGCTTTCCATCCGCTCCGACGCCGGCCGCCACCGAAGCACAGCCGGAGAATTTATCCGCCGAGAGGCCCATGACCGCCACCTGCTGGAACGAACCATCCCGGTCCACGGTCAGCAGCTCGATCTGCACCCCTCCATCTTCCAGCGTGGACATCAGAATCAGGTCCTGATTGCCTCCGCCCGTGATATCTTCCACAAGGTACTGCTCATAGGATTGTTCGAGGATGGCGGAGAGCTCCCCATCCTCATAGGAGTAAACCGCCAGATAGTTGTCTCCCCGGGAGGCCACATAGCCCACCACCAGCTGGGTGGAGCCTCCTGCCTGTAACCGCGCCAGCCGGACGGTATCTACCGTATCAGCCAGGCCCTCCAGATTCTGCCGCACTTCCCAGTTGCCCCCGGCATCTTTCTGCAAAATTGCGATGCAGACATTGGTGCTCTGGGCTGTGGTGTAAAACACGGCGGCATCCTGCACCCCGTCGCCATCCAGATCCTGCAAAACGAACGGAGAGAGCAGCTCGCCCTGTAGCGGGTACTTGAGCTGTGCGCTCTCCCCAAGCCAGTCGTTCAGCGCGGACTGCAGGGCACCGTAATCGCCCGCCAGCTGCGCGCGCGGAGCAGGTCTTCCACCTGCCGGTTTTCCTCCAGCGGCATGTTGCAGCCCGTCAGCAGCAGGCCCAGCAGTGCACAGACCGCCAGCAGTCGGCCAAGCTTTTTCAACAGTCCTCTCCTCCCTCCGTGGAAAATTTCCCGAATCATACAGTATTCAGTATAGCACGCGGCGGGGGTAAATCCAAGAGCCATTCCGTGAACTTTCCGGGAACAGCCTCCTCCCTTTGCCGCCGCTGAGACACAAAAACGCCCCCTCCAACTGGGAGAGAGCGTTTTGTACACTGTTTAAACAGTCAGAGTCGATCAGACGAGCTCCAGAACTGCCATCTCAGCTGCGTCGCCGCGGCGAGCGCCGATCTTGATGATGCGGGTGTAGCCGCCGTTGCGGTCAGCGTACTTGGGGCTGATCTCATCAAACAGCTTCTTTGCAACATCTTCCTTGGTGATGTAGGCGTAGACCTGACGCTTGGTGTGCAGGTCGCTGGCCTTACCCAGGGTGATCATCTTCTCGGCCATGGAACGAACGTCCTTAGCGCGAGTGACAGTGGTCTCAATCTTGCCATTCTCTAACAGGTAGGTAACCATAGCGCGCATCATAGCGTTGCGGCTGTCGCTGGTTCTACCGAGCTTTCTGGTACCGGGCATCCCGTTTCACTCCTTAATTATTTTAGTTACTCATCATCTGTGTTCAGCTTAAAGCCCAGGGAGTCCAGCTTTGCCATGACTTCCTCGAGGCTCTTGCGGCCGAGGTTACGGACTTTCATCATCTCGTCCTCGCTCTTGCTGACCAGATCCTCCACCGTGTTGATACCGGCACGCTTCAGGCAGTTGAACGAACGGACGCTCAGATCCAGCTCTTCAATGGTCATCTCCAGAGCCTTTTCCTTGTCGTCGTTGGTCTTCTCCACCATGATTTCGGTGCCAGCGGCCTCATCGGACAGGTTGACAAACAGGTTCAGGTGCTCGGTCAGCACGCGGGCAGCCAGAGAAACGGCCTCCTGCGCATTGATCGTGCCATCGGTCCAAACCTCAATGGTCAGCTTGTCGTAATCGATCGCCTGGCCAACACGGGTGCTCTCAACGTTGTAATTCACCTTGAGCACGGGGGTGTAAATGCTATCGACGGGAAGAGTGTTGATATCGTTCTTCTCGACGATGGCCTGTTTGTTGCGCTCAGCCGGCACATAGCCGCGGCCTTTGTCGAAAGTGAGCTCCATGACGAGCTTGCCGCCCTCGCCCAGGGTCGCAATGTGCCATTCAGGGTTCAAGATCTCAATATCGTCGCCCTGCTTGATGTTGTCGGCGGTGACCTCACAGGGGCCCACTGCCTCAACACGCACTGTCTTCGGACCATCGGTGTACAGCTTTGCAGCAATACCTTTCAGGTTCAGGACAATTTCGGTAACGTCTTCCTTGACGCCCTCAATGGTGGAGAACTCGTGAACAACGCCGTCGATCTTGACGCTGGTCACGGCGACACCGGGCAGAGAGGAAAGAAGCACACGACGCAGGCTGTTGCCCAGTGTGATGCCAAAGCCACGCTCCAGAGGTTCTGCCACGAACTTGCCATAGCGGCCGTCCGGAGACAGGCTTGCCGTTTCGATTTTGGGACGTTCAATCTCCATCATATCTATGCCCTCCTTGTCAAACCGATGTACTCATCGGCCCATTATTAAATTCTTTCAAAGAAAAGAATGCGAAAGATAGTCCTCCACAAAGGAGGCCCAGCCTTCTTAATGGATTACTTGGAGTACAGCTCGACGATGAGGTGCTCTGCAACTTCGTAGTCGATGTCGCTGCGCTCGGGGAGCTTGGTGACGACGCCCTTCAGGGAGCCGGTCTCGCGGTTCAGCCAGGAGGGCAGAGCCACAACGGGAGCCTCGGGGCCAGTCAGCTTTGCAAACTTTGCAGAGGAGCGGCTGGACTCACGCACTTCGATCACGTCACCGGCCTTGACCTGGTAAGAGGGGATGTTGACCTTCTTGCCATTGACGGTGAAGTGAGCGTGGCTCACCAGCTGGCGAGCGTCGCGGCGGGTCTGAGCAAAGCCCAGGCGGAACACGACGTTGTCCAGGCGGCACTCCATGATCTGGAGCAGGTTCTCACCGGTCTTGCCGGGGCGAGCCTCAGCGCGCTGGTAAGCATTGTGGAACTGCTTCTCCAGAACGCCGTAGATGAACTTGACCTTCTGCTTCTCTTTCAGCTGAGATGCGTACTCAGACTGCTTCTTGCGCATGTTGCCATTGGAGTTGCGGGTAGTATTCTTCTTTGCATAGCCCATGACCGCAGGAGAAATGCCCAGGGCCTTGCAACGCTTTGCGATAGGCTGCGTATTCTTTGCCATAATTCAATTTCCTCCTTCGATCAGACACGACGGCGCTCGGGGACGGCAGCCGTTGTGGGGGATAGGAGTCACGTCCTTGATCAGGGTGACTTCCAGGCCGGTAGCCTGCAGCGCGCGGATAGCGGACTCACGGCCAGCGCCGGGGCCCTTGACGTAGACTTCAACAGTCTTCATGCCATGCTCGATAGCAACCTTAGCTGCGGTCTCAGCAGCAGACTGGGCTGCAAACGGGGTGCTCTTGCGGCTGCCACGGAAGTTCAGGGAGCCAGAGGAGCACCAGGACACTGCATTACCCTGCAGGTCGGTGATGGTAACAACAGTATTGTTGAAGGTAGACTGGATATGAGCCTGACCAGCAGCAATGTTCTTGCGCTCTTTCCGCTTCATGCGGACATTTGCGCCCTTTTTGGCGTTATTTGCACTTGCCATTTCTCAAATCCTCCTTACTTCTTCTTGTTAGCGACAGTGCGCTTCGGGCCCTTGCAGGTACGTGCATTGGTCTTGGTGCGCTGGCCGCGGCAGGGCAGATTCTTGCGATGGCGAGTGCCACGGAAAGACTGGATCTCAACCAGGCGCTTGATGTCCAGAGCAACGTTGCGGCGCAGGTCGCCCTCAACGATGATGTTCGCCTGATCGATGTAGTCACGGATCTTAGCCTCTTCTTCCAGAGTCAGGTCCTTGACGCGGGTATCGGGGTTGATGCCAGTTGCTTCCAGGATCTTGTTAGCAGTGGTCTGACCGATACCGTAAACGTAGGTGAGACCCACCTGAACGCGCTTCTCGCGGGGCAGGTCAACGCCGGCAATACGTGCCATAGTAGTTTCCTCCAAAAATCATCCCATGTCCGTGTCGGGGTCTGCGCCGGGACTCTACGCACTTGACCCCCAGGCGCCCGAATTAGCCCTGGCGCTGCTTATGCTTGGGGTTCTGGCAAATGACCATCACGCGGCCTTTGCGGCGGATGACCTTGCACTTTTCGCAGATGGGTTTCACGGAAGGCTTGACCTTCATGATGTTGAACCTCCTTTTGGTTGATACCCTGGTGCTTATTTGGAGCGCCAGGTGATGCGGCCCTTTGAAAGATCATAGGGCGACATTTCGACGGTGACCTTGTCCCCGGGCAGGATTCGGATGAAATTGGTCCGGAGCTTGCCGGAGATGTGCGCTAAGAGGACGTGCCCACTGGGTGTGAGCTTCCCGGTGTTCTTATCCTCGCTCAACATTTCCACCTTGAAGATGGCGTTGGGCATGGCTTCACGCACGATGCCTTCGATTTCGATGACGTCTTCTTTAGACAAGCTATTTGCCTCCTCATTTGGATCTGCTCAGTTTGTCGTGTAGGGACGGACAGGCGGCGATGAAAGCCACATACTTCTTCTCCTGCGGCACAAAATCCGCAAAGTGGGCAGAAAATCCCTGTCCACCGAGAAAGCATCTGGCTGTCACGGCCATTTATAGATTATACACCTCTCGCCGCCATTTTGCAAGTACTTTTTTCCGTATTTCCGATAAAAATTTCCGCCTCGTTTCGGAGGCGGAAATTTCGGCTCTGTTTTGCGCGCTTGCACCGCGTAAAACAAATTTTTTCACAAAAACTTGGCAGATTTGCACAAAGTCAGACTCTTTTGCTGCCTGCAAAGCTTATTTCAAGGAGAACTTCTCCGGGTCGAAATCCGGATCATCCCAGAAACGGGTCATGATCTCGGTGTGGTCTTTCAGGATGGCGATGGAGTGCTCAAAGTGGGCAGCCAGGCCGCCGTCCTTGGTCTTGACCGTCCAGCCATCGCTCAGCTGCTTGATCTTGCAGTCATACTGGCAGATCATGGGCTCAATGGCAATGGTCATGCCCGGCACCAGACGCGGGCCGCGGCCTGCGTGGCCATAGTTGGGCACTTCGGGGTCCTCGTGCAGCTCACGGCCGGTGCCGTGGCCCACGAACTCCCGCACCACCGAGAAACCGGCGTCCTCGCAGTAGGTCTGGACAGCCTGGCCGATGTCGCCAATGCGGTTGCCCGCAATGGCCTGCTCAATGCCTTTATAAAGAGAGGCCTTGGTCACATCCATCAGGCGCTGTGCTTCGAGATCGACTTTGCCCACCGCATAGGTGCAGGCATTGTCGCCGTTGAAGCCGTCGATCTTGGCGCCGGTGTCAATGCTGACGATGTCGCCCGGGCGAATGACCTGGTCGTGAGACGGGATACCATGAATAATGGTATCGTTCAGGCTGATGCAAGCCGTGCCGGGGAAGCCGTACAAACCCTTGAAGTTGGGCTTGCCGCCGTGCTTGATGATAAAATCATAGATGATCTTATCCAGTTCCCAGGTGGTCATACCAGCCTCGATGTGCTCTCCGCCATATTTCAGGGCGGCCGCGCTCAGGGCGTTGGCCCGGCGCATTCCGTCCAGTTCTTTCGCATTCTTGATCTGAATCACTTTTATGCCTCCAAAGCCTTCATCACTTCTGCCGTGGTGGCCTCGATGGACGGGCTGAACGGGATGACCGCCAGCTTGTTGCGCTCCTTGTAGAATGCCACCAGCGGCTCGGTCTGCTCGTGATAGGCTTTCAGACGGTCGAGCACGGTGGCGGGCTCGTCATCCTTACGGGTGACCAGCTTGCCGCCGCAGCAGTCGCACACGCCCTCCACTTTGCTCTTCTTGTTGATGATGTGGTAGCTTGCGCCGCACTTCTCGCAGACGCGGCGGCCGCCCATGCGCTCCACGATGACTTCATCGGCCACGGACAGCTCCACAGCCTTGTCGATCTGGATGCCCATTTTCTCAATGGCCTCTGCCTGTGCGATGGTGCGGGGCACACCGTCCAGGATAAAACCGTTTGCGCAGTCCGGCTGAGCCAGACGCTCTTTCAGGATGCCGATGATGACTTCATCGGGCACCAGAGCACCGGCGTCCATAAAGCTCTTGGCTTTCAGGCCCATCTCGGTGCCATCCTTGACAGCAGCGCGGAGGATATTGCCCGTGCTGATGGAGGGGATGTTCAGCTTTGCGCAGAGGATCTCGGCCTGCGTGCCCTTACCGGCGCCGGGAGCGCCCAACAGAATCAGATTCATAGGATCTCTCCTTTCCTTGGTTCAAGGATATGTTGTTTGAGCCAACTAACGGTTCACCAAAGCAAAAAAGCACTGAAAAGTCCGAGCGTACTCTCCTTTCCAGTGCTTTCTCACATCAGTGCTTTAATTGTTTGGGATCAGCCCAGGAAGCCCTTGTGGTTGCGCATCGTCATAAAGCTGTCGAGGCTGCGGGTGGTGTCAAGCGCCACACCAACAACGATCAGCAGGCTGGTACCACCCAGCTGGATGCTCATACCGGTCAGGTTGCCCAGAATGATCGGCAGTACAGCCACCGCAGCCAGGAAGATCGCGCCCAGGAGGGTGATCTTGTTCAGGGTGCGGGTGATGAAATCGCTGGTCGCTTGCCGGGACGGAAGCCGGGGATCGAGCCGTTGTTGCGGCGCAGATTGTTGGCGATCTCAACGGGGTTGTACTGGATGGCCACATAGAAGTAGTTAAAGGCCAGGATCAGCAGCAGGTAGATGACGACGTACAGCGGCGACGTGTAGTTAAAGGTATGGAAAAATGCATACCAGAACGGATGCGCTGCCTGGTCGATCTGCAAAAAGCTGCCGATCGTGCCCGGGATCGAAACCAGAGCGGAAGCGAAGATGATCGGCATGACACCGCTCATGTTCAGCTTCAGCGGCAGGTAGCTGTTCTGCCCGCCCATCTGCTTGCGGCCCACCACGCGCTTGGCGTACTGGATGGTGATACGGCGCTCAGCGTTCGTCATAATGACGATGAACACGATCACGACCAGTGCCAGAACGACCAGCAGGGGCAGCAGAATGTAGAACTGGGTCTCACCAGCGGCGGCGCGGGTCAGCAGACCGGCAACCGTCGTGTACAGGGAAGACCAGTTGGAAACGATCGAAGAGAAGATCAGGAGGGAAATGCCATTGCCAATTCCCTTGTCATCGATCTGCTCGCCGCACCAGGTGATCAGCTGAGCACCCGCGGTGAACGTTGCAATGATGACCACGGCGGTAAAGATACCGGCCGTGCCGCTCGTATACTTCAGTGCGCCCATATTGCGGATCACGAAATAGTAGCCAATGCTCATCACCAGACCGATGATGCCGCCGGCGTACCGGGTGATCTGCTGCAGCTTGGTCTGTCCGTCGGGTTCCTTTGCCAGGTTCTCCAGCGAGGGGATCGCAACGGTCAGCAGCTGCACAATGATGGAGGCGTTGATATAGGGTGTCACACCTAACGCGAAGAGCGTGCACCGGGACAGCGCACCGCCGCTCATCATATCCAGATAAGCGAGCATGTTGCCGTTGGAGAACATCTGCGTCAGTGCAGAGCTCGTGATAAACGGCACCGGGATCGCACTGCCCAGACGATACACCACGAGGATCGCCAGCGTGAACAGGAGACGATTTTTAAGCTCGGGGATCTTCCATGCGTTACGGAATGTCTGGAACACCTTACATCACCTCAGCCTTTCCGCCTGCCTTCTCGATTTTCTCTTTGGCAGAAGCGGAATAGGCTGCGGCTTTCACGGTCAGAGCCTTGGTCAGCTCGCCGTTGCCCAGGACCTTAACGCCGTCCAGGGTCTTCTTGACCAGACCCTTTGCCTTCAGAGCCTCGGTGTCAACGACAGCGCCAGCCTCGAAAGCTGCCTCCAGGTCCGCCACGTTAACAATGGCGTACTGGGTAGCAAAGATGTTGTTAAAGCCAACCTTCGGCAGGCGGCGTGCCAGAGGCATCTGGCCGCCCTCGAAACCAGCGTGCTTCACGCCGGAACGGGCCTTCTGGCCCTTGCTGCCGAAACCGGCAGTCTTGCCATTGCCGGAGCCAATGCCGCGGCCCTTACGGGTCACAGCCTTGTTTGCGCCGGGAATCGCGTGCAGTTCATGAAGTTTCATTATGCGTATACCCCCTGCTATTAGGCTTCGGTGACGCTGAGCAGGAAGCCGATCTTCTTGATCTTGCCCTGCGTAGCGGCATTGTCAGGCTGAACGGTAACGTCGCCCGGCTTCTTCAGGCCCAGGGCCTCAGCGGTAGCGATCTGCTTGTCGCCGCGGCCGATCAGGCTCTTCTTCAGCTCGATCTTGAGCATCTTATCTGCCATGGTTTGTTACCTCCTTAACCCAGAATTTCTTTCACGGTCTTGCCGCGCTTCTCAGCGACGGACTCCGCGCTGACCAGGCCGCACAGACCTGCGAAGGTAGCAGAAACAACGTTGATGGGGTTGTTGGAACGCATAGACTTCGCACGGATGTCCTTGATGCCAGCAGCCTCAATGACGGCACGCACCGGGCCGCCGGCGATCATGCCGGTACCGGGAGCAGCCGGCTTGAGCAGAACAGCGCCTGCGCCGTACTTGCCGACGATCTCGTGGGGGATGGTGGTGCCCTTCATGGCAACCTTGTGCATATTCTTCTTGGCAGCAGCCTCACCCTTGCGGATTGCCTCAGGCACTTCGCCGGACTTGCCGATGCCGTAGCCGATGTTGCCCTTGCCGTCGCCCACAACGACCAGAGCGGCAAACTTCATGATGCGGCCGCCCTTGACCGTCTTGGAAACGCGGTTGATGGAGACAACCTTGGTGATCATGCCGTCGTCTTCACGGTTTCTCATAGCCATAATGTGTTTCCTCCTCTCATTACAGCTTCAGGCCGCCCTCACGGGCGCCCTCAGCCAGGGCCTTAACACGGCCATGATAAACGTAACCGCCACGGTCGAACACGACCTCGGTGATGCCCTTTTCCAGAGCCTTTGCTGCGACCTTCTTACCGATCTCAGCAGCGGCCTCGACGTTGCCGCCGAAACCGTTGAAGTCCTTGTCCATAGTGGAAGCCGACACCAGAGTCACGCCCTGCTCATCATCGATGATCTGAGCGTAAATGTGCTTGGCGGAGCGGAAAACATCCAGGCGAGGACGTGCTGCGGTGCCGCTGATCTTGTTACGAACGCGGCGATGACGACGAAGACGAGCTTCGTTCTTGTCGATCTGCTTAACCATTGTCTTTCACTCCTTACCTTATTTCTTGCCCTTGCCGGCCTTGCCTTCTTTGTGCTTGACAACCTCGCCCTCATAGCGGATGCCCTTGCCCTTATAAGGCTCAGGCGGCTTCTTGGCGCGGATCTCGGCGGCATACTGGCCGACCTTCTGCTTGTCAATACCGGTAACAGTGAAGTGGTTGGGATCCTGCCACACGATGGTGCAATCCTCGGTATCGGGGATGTTCACCTGGTGGGAGAAGCCCAGGTTCATGACCAGGTTGGAGCCCTGCTTCTGGCAGCGCAGGCCAACGCCCACGATCTCCAGCTTCTTCTCATAGCCATTGACAACACCATTGACCATGTTGGCAATGTTGCTGCGGGTCAGGCCGTGCAGGCTGCGGGCCTGGGGTTCGTCATTGGGGCGGGTAACCAAAACCTCATTGCCCTCGACCTTGACGGTCATGAGGGGATGATAGTTGGAATTCAGGCTGCCCTTGGGGCCCTTGACGGTGACGGCATGTGCTGCCTCATCGACAGTGACCGTAACGCCGGCAGGAATGACGATGGGTTTTCTTCCAATTCTCGACATTGTCTTTTACCCCTTTCTTACCACACAAAGGCCAGGACCTCGCCGCCAACGTGCGCAGCACGAGCAGCCTTATCGGTCATGATGCCCTTAGAGGTGGAAATGATTGCGGTGCCCAGGCCCTTCATGACCTTCGGCATATCTTCGCAGTTGGTGTAGATGCGCAGGCCGGGCTTGGACACGCGGCGCAGACCAGCGATAACGGGCTCGCCGTTTGCCTGGTACTTCAGGGTGACAACGATGGTGCCCTGGACGGTGTCGTTCTTCACCTGCATGCCCTTGATGTAGCCCTCGTCAACCAGAATCTGGCAGATAGCCTTCTTCATGTTGGAAGCGGGGATCTCCACAGAAGGGTGTTTGGCAGTGCTAGCGTTGCGGATGCGAGTCAGCAGGTCCGCGATAGGATCAGTAATCTGCATTTGCCACTAACCTCCTTAGATTAGCTCTCATTTGTTTTATAATGATACCGCCCCGAAACATCGTTGCCCCGGGGCGGATATCCGACAGTTTATCCAGCCTCTGGTTTAATTACCAGGAAGCCTTCTTGACGCCCGGGATCTCGCCCTTGTAGGCCAGCTCACGGAAGCACACACGGCACACGCCGTACTTGCGCAGCACGGAGTGGGGGCGGCCGCAGATGCGGCAGCGGGTGTATGCGCGGGTAGAGAACTTAGCAGGACGAGACTGCTTCAGCTTCATAGACAGTTTAGCCATTGTACAAATCTCCTCCCTTAGTTGTTCTCTGCGAACGGAGCGCCCAGAGCCTTCAGCAGCTCCTTGCCCTCTTCGTCAGTCTTTGCAGTGGTGACAAAGCAAACATCCATGCCGCGGACTGCATCGACCTTATCGAAGTCGATCTCAGGGAAGATGATCTGCTCCTTGATGCCGCAGGCAAAGTTGCCACGGCCATCGAAGCCATTGCCGTTGATGCCGCGGAAGTCGCGGACACGGGGCAGAGCCACGTTGAAGAAGCGATCGACGAACTCATACATACGCTCACCGCGCAGGGTGACCTTGCAGCCGATGGGAGTGCCCTGGCGCAGCTTGAAGTTAGCAACGCTCTTCTTGGCACGGCAGACGACTGCCTTCTGGCCAGTGATCTGGCCCAGATCCTTCATGACAGCTTCCAGGATCTTCTCGTTGTCCTTGCTTCGCCGCAGGCAACGTTGATGACGACCTTGTCCAGCTTGGGGATCTGCATAACGCTCTTGTAACCGAACTTCTTGTTCAGAGCAGGAGCAATTTCATTGACATACTGTTCTTTCAAACGAGCCATTGTTCCTTACTCCTTTCTTACAGCTCAGCGCCGCACTTCTTGCAGACGCGGAC
This sequence comes from Faecalibacterium sp. OF04-11AC, assembly GCF_003460645.1. Classification (NCBI taxonomy): domain Bacteria; kingdom Bacillati; phylum Bacillota; class Clostridia; order Eubacteriales; family Oscillospiraceae; genus Faecalibacterium; species Faecalibacterium sp. OF04-11AC. Next base: position 56,972 of record NZ_QTVP01000005.1, read on the forward strand.
CATCTTGCCGTCTTTCTCGACGTGGCCCACGCGCACAGCCTTGCCGCACTTGGGGCAGATGGGCATGACCTTGGATGCGTACATAGCACCCTCAGCCTTGACGATGCCGCCCTGCTCGCCCTGACGGCGGGGCTTGACGTGCTTGGTAACCATGTTCTGGCCCTCAACGATGACCTTGTTCTCAGAGGGGCTGACCTGCAGGACCTTACCAGTGTGGCCCTTGTCCTTGCCGCTGATGATCATAACGTTGTCGCCGGTTTTAACATGAAGATTATTCATTTTTAAAACCTCCTTACAGCGATTCCGGAGCCAGGCTCAGGATCTTGGTGTAGCCGGCATCGCGCAGCTCGCGAGCAACGGGTCCAAAGATACGGGTACCCTTGGGGCTCTTGTCGGCCATAACGATAACGGCGGCGTTCTCATCGAAACGGATGTAGGAACCGTCGTCGCGGCGGACGCCATGCTTGCTGCGCACGATGACAGCCTTGACGACGTCGCCCTTCTTAACGGAGCCGCCGGGGGCTGCTTTCTTGACAGAGCAGACCACGACGTCACCAATGTTTGCGTATCTCTTGCGGGTGCCGCCCAGCACGCGGAAGCACATCAGCTCCTTGGCACCGGTGTTGTCGGCAACTTTGAGATAAGTTTGCATCTGAACCATTTCAGATATCTCCTTTCAAACTGTTCAAAGCAGCGGGCAAAGATTACTTTGCCTTCTCAACGATACGGACCAGGCGCCAGCGCACATCCTTGCTCAGGGGGCGGCACTCCATGATCTCAACACGGTCACCGATGCCGCACTCGTTCTTCTCATCACGAGCCTTGAACTTGGCGGTACGCTTCAGGATCTTCTTGTACAGGGGGTGCTGCACGCTATCCTTAACGGCAACCACGATGGTCTTATCCATCTTGTCGGACACGACGACGCCGACGCGGGTCTTTCTCAGATTACGTTCTTCCATCGTTTAACCTCCTTACTGCTTCTCAGCCAGAACGGTCATCACGCGTGCGATGTCCTTCTTGACTGCTTCGATGCGGCCGGGGTTCTCCAGCTGGTTGATGGCATGCTGGAAACGCAGGTTAAACAGCTCGGCCTTCAGGTCTGCCAGCTTGCTGGTCAGCTCTGCGGTCTGCATTTCGCGGAGTTCATTAGCCTTCATTGGTGCCATCCTCCTTCACGGAGTCCTCACGGACTGCAAATTTGCACTTGATGGGCAGCTTGTGCATAGCCAGGCGCAGTGCCTCACGAGCAGTTGCCTCATCGACATCTGCCAGCTCGAACAGAACGCGGCCGGGCTTCACGACTGCAACCCAGTACTCGGGAGAGCCTTTACCGGAACCCATTCGGGTCTCAGCGGGCTTCTCAGTAACAGGCTTATCGGGGAAGATCTTGATCCACACCTTGCCGCCACGCTTGATGTAACGAGTCATGGCAACACGAGCAGCCTCGATCTGGGTGGAAGAGATCCATGCCGGCTCCAGAGCAACAAGGCCGTACTGGCCCTGGCACACCACGTTGCCGCGGGTAGCCTTGCCGGTCATGCGGCCGCGCTGGACGCGGCGGTACTTAACACGCTTAGGCAGTAACATTACTTGTTGCCTCCTTCCTTCTTCTGAGCGGTCTTAGCGCTCTTGAGGACCTCGCCCTTGTAGACCCACACCTTAACGCCGATGCGGCCGTAGGTGGTAGCAGCCTCTGCAAAGCCGTAGTCAATGTCAGCACGCAGGGTCTGCAGGGGGATGGTGCCCTCATGATAGCTCTCAGTACGAGCGATATCAGCGCCGCCCAGACGGCCGGAGCACATTGCCTTGATGCCCTTAGCGGGAACGGTTGCACGATCGCGGGGGCTCATAGCATTGCGCATGCACTGCTTCATAGCGCGGCGGAAAGTGACGCGGTTCTCCAGCTGACGAGCGATATCCTCAGCAACCAGCTGAGCGTTGGTAGCAGCGCTCTTGACCTCGATGACGTTGACGATCACGGTCTTGCCATACTCTTTGGTCAGCTTGTTCTGCAGAGCAACGCGCTCTTCGCCGCCCTTACCGATCACCATACCGGGCTTTGCGCAGTAGATGTTGACGGTCACGCGGGGAGCGGAAGTGGAAGGATCCACAGTGCGCTCGATCTCGATCTTGGGGACGCCAGCGTCCTTCAGCTGAGCTTTCAGCTCAGTGCGGATCTTGTGATCCTCGACGAGGTTATCGCTGAAATCCTTCTTGGAGGCAAACCAGCGGCTGTCCCAGTCTTTAATAACGCCGACACGAATGCCGTGCGGATTTACTTTCTGGCCCATTGTTTTCCCTCCTTACTCTTTCTCTTTCAGAACAACGGTCATGTGGCTGGTGCGCTTCAGGATGCGGTAGCCGCGGCCCTGTGCACGAGGCATCATGCGCTTCAGCGTCGGGCCGGGGCAGACGTAGCACTCGGCGACGTAGAGGTTGTTCTTGTCCATATTGAAGTTGTTTTCCGCATTTGCGGCTGCAGACTTCACCAGCTTCAGAAGGGGCTCACAAGCTGCCTTCGGGGTGTACTGCAGGATTGCCAGCGCTTCGTCCAGGGGCTTGTTACGGATCAGGTCCATAACGATAGACACCTTACGGGGACTAATGCGGGCATAACGAAGAATTGCCCGAGCTTCCATGTTGTGTTCCTCCCTCTATTACTTAGAATTACCGGTGTGGCCCTTAAAGGTACGGGTGGGAACGAACTCACCCAGCTTGTGGCCAACCATGTCCTCAGTCACATACACAGGCACATGCTTGCGGCCGTCGTGGACGGCAAAGGTGTGACCAACGAATTCGGGGAAGATCGTGGAGGCACGGCTCCAGGTCTTGATGACCTGCTTCTTGCCGGAAGCGTTCATCGCTTCAACGTGCTTCATAAGAGCAGCCTGGACGAAAGGTCCTTTTTTAATGCTTCTACCCATTGTCTTAAACTCCTCTCTTACTTACCTGCACGCTTCACGATCAGCTTATCGGAGCGCTTATGATGCTTGCGAGTCTTGAGACCCAGAGCGGGCTTGCCCCAGGGAGTCATAGGACCGGAGTGGCCAACAGGTGCGCGGCCCTCGCCACCGCCGTGGGGGTGGTCGCAGGGGTTCATAACGGTACCACGGCTGCCGGGACGGACACCCATGTGGCGCTTACGGCCAGCCTTGCCCAGGTTGACGTTCTCGTGGTCGATGTTGGAAACCTGGCCGACGACTGCGGTGCAGTTGACGGGCACGTTGCGCATCTCACCGGAGGGCAGACGAACCAGTGCGTAACCGTTCTCTTTAGCCATCAGCTGAGCCATGTTGCCAGCGGAACGAACCAGCTGAGCGCCGCGGCCGGGATACAGCTCGATGTTGTGGATGATGGTACCGACGGGGATGTTCTCAAAGGGCAGGCAGTTGCCGGGCTTGATGTCGGCAGTCTTGCTGCTCAGAACCACGTCGCCGACCTTCAGGCCATCGGGAGCAATGATGTAGCTCTTGACGCCATCGGTGTACTCGACCAGAGCGATGAATGCGCTGCGGTTCGGATCGTACTCCAGGGTCTTGACGGTAGCGGGCATATCGGTCTTCTGACGCTTGAAGTCGATGACACGATACTTGGTGCGGTTGCCGCCGCCCTGGTGGCGGACGGTGATGCGGCCGGTGTTATTGCGGCCGCTGTGCTTCTTCATGGGCTCCAGCAGGCTGCGCTCGGGAGCGACCTTAGACAGGACGCTGTAGTCCGTGACGGTCATGCCGCGGCGGCCCGGGGTAGTGGGGCCATACTTTTTGATAGCCATTGTGCTATTCTCCTTTGTTATCTTATGAATTATTATCGGGGTCATATCCCCATAGAGGAACCCTCGGCGGGTTCAGCTTAGACCATGCTGTTGAAGAACTCGATTTCCTTGGAGTCCTTGGTCAGGGTCACGATTGCCTTCTTGGAAGCGGCAGTGTAACCAGCATGCATGCCCTGGCGGCGGAAGCGGCCACGCACGGAAATGGTGTTGACCTTTGCGACCTTAGCGCCGGGGAACAGGGTCTCGACAGCCTGAGCGATCTCGACCTTGGTAGCGTCGGTAGCGACCTTGAAGGTGTACTTCTTGTCGGCGATGCCAGCCATGGAGTTCTCGGTAATGACCGGCTTCAGGATGATATCATGTGCGGTTTTCATTAGCCAAGCACCTCCTCGAGCTTCTTAGCTGCGTCAACGCTGATGATCAGCTTGTCGGCGTTCAGCACATCGTAGGTGTTCACGCTGCCAGCAAAGGTGGTCTTCACACCGGCAATGTTGCCAGCGCTCTTGACGAACTTTGCATCGACAGTCTCATTGACCAGCAGGTTCTTCTTGCCGGCGCCAACAGCGTTCAGCATTGCAACCACGGTCTTGGTCTTGTACTCGTCGCAAGCAAACTTATCAACAACCACCATGTTGCCGTTGGCAGCCTTGTCGGACAGGACGCTCAGCAGAGCCAGGCGCTTGACCTTGTTGTTGATGTGGTAGTTGTAGCTGCGGGGCTTGGGGCCCAGAGCAACGCCGCCGTGAGTCCACTGCGGTGCACGGATGGAACCCTGACGAGCGTGGCCGGTGCCCTTCTGACGCCAGGGCTTCTTGCCGCCGCCGGAAACTTCCATGCGGATCTTGGTATTCTGGGTGCCCTGACGCTGGTTGGCCAGGAAGTTCACCACAGCAATGTGGACAGCCTTCTCGTTCGGGGTGATACCGAACACGGCGTCGGAAAGCTCGATCTCGCTAACATGCTGACCGTTCATATCGACTACATTAAACTTTGCCATTGTAGCTTTCCTCCTTACGCCTTCACGCTGTTAGCCAGGGTGACGATGGTGCCCTTGGTACCGGGGACCGCACCCTTGACAGCGATCAGATTGTTCTCGGTGTCAACCTTGACAACAGTCAGGTTCTGCACGGTGACGCGCACAAAGCCCATGTGGCCGGGCAGGCGCTTGCCGGGGAACACGCGAGCAGGGGTAGAAGTGGAACCGTTAGAACCTGCATGACGAGCAACAGGACCGGTGCCGTGGCTCTCACGCAGACGGTGCTGACCGTAGCGCTTGATAACGCCCTGGTAGCCTTTGCCCTTGGAGACGCCCACAACATCAACCTTGTCGCCTGCCGCGAAGACATCAGCCTTCAGCACGTCGCCAACGTTCATTGCGGAGACATCCTCCAGACGGAACTCACGCAGGGTCTTCTTGGGGGCAACATTTGCCTTCTTGAAGTGGCCTGCAGCTGCCTTGTTGACCTTCTTGGCGGAAACCTCGCCGAAGCCCAGCTGAACAGCCTGGTAGCCATCGCTCTCGACGGTCTTCTTCTGCACGACAGTGCAGGGACCAGCCTCGATGACGGTCACGGGAACGACCTTGCCGTTCTCGTCGAACAGCTGAGTCATACCGACTTTCTTGCCGATAATGCCTTTAACCATTTTCTTTTCCTCCTGTAAAGGTTATTGGTTGGCGGCGCACGTCACCGCCAACATGACCCCTCGGGAAACGAGGGCATCGATGGATCAGATTTTACAGTTTGATCTCGATGTCCACGCCAGCGGGGAGCTGGAGGCTCATCAGAGCCTCAACCGTCTTGTTGGACGGCTTCAGAATGTCGATCAGACGCTTATGAGTGCGGCTCTCGAACTGCTCGCGGCTATCCTTGTACTTGTGGGTAGCGCGCAGAACGGTGACGATCTCACGGTCGGTGGGCAGGGGGATGGGGCCGGACACGCGGGCACCAGTGTGCTTTGCGGTCTCCACGATCTTCTCTGCTGCGGCATCGATCAGCTGAGCATCATAGCTCTGCAGACGGATTCTGATTTTCTCTTTGACTGCCATTGCTTACGCCTCCTGAAAAAATTGATTTTGCCCTAGGCGAGCCGATAAATTGCTCTACACAGTTCCGGGTGTTCCTCGACTTGGCACTAGAAAAACCGGTGAACCGCTTGGCAGTTCTCCCGGAAACATCTATAGCAAATCAAATCCGAACATTGGTTCCGCCGTTTCGCAGGAGAGTAACTTTCCTGCCGGGGAACGTATTCCATCGCTGTCAGTAATTTTTTCGCCCGGTTCTAAGATCGGACATACTCCGCGGAAATAACCCATCACGACTATTGCCGGATGACAACCTCCCGCATCTACGCATATCGCTGGCCTGCACGACTTGTATCGCACAAGCCCTTTGCAGCCGAGAGATATTTTATCACATCTGCGTGCAATTGGCAAGTGTTTTTTCAAAAAAACACGAATTTTCTTTTTTATTTTCTCCGCACGATGTTTGGACACATTTTCTGTGCAGAATGCACAATCCCCGCCGCTCTTTTTCAGTGGAAAACCCGTTCAGCCTTTAGGATGGCTCTGTCCGGCCTGTTTTATACTTTTCTATATAAAAAAGCCGTCCTCCGCTGAGGGCAGCGGGGAACAGCTTTCCGTGCACTCCCCTGTAAGGGCCGTGCATTCCTATGATCTGGGAGGATCGTTCAAAGGCAGATGCCTTACAGGGTCAATTCTACGCCCGTCCGGTAAAGGGTGTCCGGGTCTTTCTCTTCTTTCACAGCATCCGTTACTTTGATCTGTGCCACGTTGACCGCCACAGCCGCTGCTGCGGCTTCCTGTGCTGCGGTGCACCGCACGATGGCGCAGCAGTTCAGGCGCAGCTTCGCCACGATCTCTTCCGGCGTCAGCGTCTTGTCCAGCGTGACCACCGCGCAGTTGGCGCAGGTAACACCTGCGGGGTCCAGCTCCAGCAGCTCCGGCTTGATGTTCAGCAGGGGCTTGTTCCGTACCACATGGCCGGTCAGCAGCTGCAGGTCTTCATACTCTACATCCGGGATGGCGTAAAACACGTCTTCCAGCGCAGCCGACAGGCTCACATCCCCGCTGGCGTGCAGGTATTCCACCTGCCCCAGCACCTCAGCGGCATCATCGGAGATGTTCACATCCCCCATGACGTAGATTTTGGAGCCATAGCGGCGGAACGTTTTGGGGGTCAGCTCAAAATCATCGTCCACCACAGCCGTTCCCTCCGGCAGAACGATGAGTTCCGTGTTTTCCGTAAAGAGCGGGGCCAGCGTCTCAGTAAACTGCTCCAGCAGGATGGCTTTGGGGGCCGCAAAGCGGACGCCCTTGGCAGCCAGGGCGGCCACGTCCAGTTTGGGGTCTACCGCCACGAACTGCTTTTCCGTCCAGTAGAGCCGTGCCTGTGCCCGGAGCAGGAAGCTGCGGTCCAGCTTGACCGTGCCTTTCAGCACCACCGCCTCATCCGGGTAGACCGCCAGTTTGCCGTTGATGGTGCACTTCTCGGTCACAAGGCCCGCCAGTCCGGCCGGGCAAAGGACTTTCCCGTTGACGATGATCTTCCCGTAAGCCCGCAGGGTGTCCCCCGCGTCGGCTGCAATGTTCGCCTTTCCGTTGACGATCAGGACGCTTTTTCCCTCCGGCTTGTGGGAAGCGGTCAGCTCTGTCTTGCCATTGACCATATTCACCTTGGCATCGTCGTCATAGCACTGGACGCTGGTCGCATCCAGCTCCACCGGATACTTTGCCAGCAGCGCTTCCGTCCTGGGGCTGGTCATGGCCAGTGCGGCATGTATTTGAATATGCTCGTAGCTTGCCAGCGTTTCCTCCGAAACATGGCGCAGGTCGATCACAACGGCTTTCACATTCAGTTTCTTCATCGTTCATTCCTCCAGCAGTTTTTGTTTGAGCAGATGGCGTACTTTCCCCAATCGGGTGCGGACGGTTCCAGGCGGGAGTTCAAATTTTCGGCCCAGCTCGCTGGCGTTGTATCCCTCTTCGTACCGCAGGGTAAACAGCATCCTGTCCAGCGGGTCGAGTGTTCCCAGCAGGGAATCCAGGTCCACGGTCCCCAGCGCGGCCTCCGCCGTCTCGTCCGGCGTTTCGGCATCGTCGGGGTCCAGCAGTGCCAGCAGGCTTTCTTCTTTCACGGCCCGGCGCACCTGGTCACAGTAGAGGTTGCGGGCCGCGGCAAACAGCCAGGCCTTGCACTGCCCGGGGGCAAAACTCTCCATGAGTGCCTGATTCTGCAGTGCCCGCAGGAACACTTCCTGCGTTAAATCTTCCGCCCTGCCGTCGTCCCGGCAGAGTTTGTAGCAGAAATGCTCCAGCTTGTCCCAGAACTCCTCGTAAAGCAGCTCCCACATGGGCCTCTCCCCTCCTTTCTGCCTGGTAGACGAATGAGAAGCGCAAAGTGTTTGCAAAATTTGAAAAAAGCTGTGCAGACTCCAACGCTGCACAGCTTTTTCAAATCATTTTTTCTGTTTGAGTTGCTCGGCCAAGTCTTCCCGCGGGGTGACATACACGGTGGTATACACCTCATACAGCACCATGCCGGGCTTGGCGCCGTTGGCTTTCCAGATATTCTTCACCTCGGTGGTGTCCACAGCCACTTTTGCGCCCGTGCCCGCCTTGAACGCGCTGGAATAAAGCACGGCCAGCTCTGCCGCCTCCTGCTTGGTGGAGTCCGGGATGTCCTCGCCCCGGCTCATGACCACCACATGACTGCCGGGCGCTTTCTGCACATGGAACCACAGGTCCTTGCCCCGGGCGGTGTGGAGGGTGAGCTTATCGTTCTGGGCGTTGTTGCGGCCCACCAGAATTTCAAAGCCGTCGCTGGAGGTAAAGCGGAGGAAGTCCGCAGGCTTCTGGCGCTTATCCCGCTGCTTGTAGTATTTCAGGTAGCCCTGGCTCTTGAGCTCGGCACGAATCTCATTCAGTGCCGCCTCACCGGAGGCCGTCTCCACCTCGTAGAGGACGGTTTCCAGATAGGCGATCTCTTTTTCGCCCTCCGCCAGCAGGTCCACCAGCATCCGGGCCGCCGTCTGCTTCTTTTTATAATTCTTGAAGAAGTTCTGGGCGTTCTGGCTGGGGCTGAACCGCAGGTCCAGCGGGATGGTAACTTCCTTGCCCTCATCGTACCAGTTGGGCACAGTGATGTTCTTCATCCCCTTTTGGGCCAGATACAAGTTGGCGGAGAGCAGCTCGCCGTACAGGCGGAGCTTTTCACTCTTGCCGCTGGCGGCCAGCTCTTCCTGCCGGGCCGCCTGCTTGCGGACCGCGCGCTCGTACATGTTGTGCACGGCCTTGTGCAGCTCCTTGCTCTTGGTGCGGAGCCGTTCGGCACGGTCCTTCTCGGCGTAGTAGCCTCCAACATGGCGTTGAACGAGGGCCATTCTTTGATCGCGTACCCCTCGCCGTACTGCCGGGGCCGGAAGAACGTGTACTCCACCGGCTTGCCGTCCGGGGCGGTGACGCTGCAGGGACATCCGCCTTTTTCATGGAGCTCTTTCAGCTCGTCAATAGCGGCCATCAGCCGGAGCTTCTGGGGTTCCGTCAGCTCGTTGGCGGGCAGGTGCTCGCCGTCAAAGGCGCGCCAGGCCGCCTCCCGGCAGACCACCGGGCCCACACCCGCCACGGTCTTGTTCAGGGCGTCTGCTACCGGCAGATCCCGCTGGCAAGCCGCCGCCACGATGGAAGCCGAGCTCACCGAGAGGAAATCCGGGCGGGCAGGTTTCGGGGGCGTGGTATAAGGCAGGCCCGGCAGCAGTTGCCGGACATCGCTGTCCTCAAAATCCACCCGCTTGAGGGCGTCGATGATTTTGCCATTCTGCACCAGCACCAGGTTGGAGTAGCGGCCCATCAGCTCCGCACAGAGGATATTCCGCACCAGGTCTCCCATCTCATTGGTGCACTGGAATTCAAAGTAGACGATGCGGTCGCCCGGCTCCATCCGGACGTCCAGCAGCTTGCCGCCCGTCAGGTGCTTGCGCATCAGCATACAGAACGAGGGGGGCGTCTCGGGGTTCTCGAAGCTCTCCTCGGTCAGGCAGACCCGGGCCGAGCCGCTCCGGGCCGACAGCAACAGGCTGTACGTCTCGGTGCGGGTGCGCAGGGTCAGGACCAGCTCATCGCGGGTCGGTTCAAATATTTTTGCGATCTTGGCCTCGGTCAGGGCAGCTTTCAGCTCCCGGGCTGTCAGGGCCAGTGTCGCGGCATCCAAAGCCATAGTGGTACCTCGCTCAACCTCTCCGTCATCTTCGCTTCGCTCGATGACGCCTCTCCTGACAGGAGAGGCTTTGGCAGTCCGATCCGTTTCCCAGCGAAAACGAAATCTCTTTGCCAAGGGCTCCCCTGATAGGAAAGACTCCCCGCCGGGGCGAGGTGGCACGCAAGTGCCGAAAGGGGAGCAGCTGGCGAGCGGTAGCGAGACTGAGAGGTTTTCTTTATTATAAATAAGTAAACGGGTCGCGGTTGGCTGTGCTGACCAGCACTTCCACAGCCGGGAACGCGGCGCGGAGCTTTTGGGCCACCGCTGCCGCCACCGGGAACTCGGTGGCATAGTGGCTGGTGGCCACGATGGACAGCCCCAGCCGCTTGGCGTCCAGCGCGTCGTGGTGGTCGGCCTCGCCGGTCAGCAGGCAGTCGGCCTCCATGGCCAACGCCTCTTCAAACAGGCCGCCGCCAGCCCCGCTGATGACAGCCAGCCGCCGCACGGGCTTGCCCGTGTCCGCATATTTGACCGGCACTTCCGGGCCGTCCAGCGGCGTGTTGCACCGGGCACCCAGCTCCACCTGTGCTTTGCGGGCCAGCTCCGGGACAGTGATGGGTTCCACCTCGCCCACCCGGCCGCAGCCGCCGGCGAAAGGCTCCCAGTTTTTCATTCCAAAGATGCCTGCCAGCACTTCATTGACACCGCCCTCGGCGGCATCCAGGTTGGTGTGCATACAGATGGCGGAGATGCCTTTCTGCACCAGCTGGAACGGCAGGTCGGCCGGGCTCAGTTTTTTCAGCGGGTGGAAGATGACCGGGTGGTGGGTGACGATGAGCTGGCAGCCGTTCTGTTCGGCCTCCGCCAGCGTTTCGGCCGTGACATCCAGTGCCACCAGCACCCGGGAGACCTCCCCGCCGCAGTCCACCAGCAGGCCGGGGTTATCCCAGCTTTCGGCCAGCTCCAGCGGAGCCATCCGCTGCATCTCTTCATAGATCTTCTGGACGGTTGCCATTCCTCAATCCTCCCGTAAAATTTGGTCGATCTCCTCCGCCAGCGGGGTGCCGTCGGGCACGCCCAGCCGGAAGCGGGGAAGCTTGGCTTTCTGCCAGGCCGCATAACCGGCCCCCTCCGGCCACTCCCCTGTTCCGCCAAACAGGCATTCCGTAAACGTGGGGGTACGTGTCTCGCCCGTATACTCGGCGGCCATCACGGCATACCAGCGGCCTGCCGCCTGCACGGGGCGGTCGGCCACCAGGGCAAAGCCATGCTCCCACAGCCAGCGGCGCAGCTCACTGTGGCGGGTGGCCGGTACCATGACCAGGCGCGGCCCGCCCGGCTGGGACACCCAGGGCGCTTTTTCGATGATCTCCCAGGTGGTCTGGGCCGAGACGCCTGCCAGCACGATGGTGCCCACTTCCCCTGCCGACAACACAGAAAGACCGTCGCCGAGCCTCAGCTCAGCGCGGTCTTCACAATGGGCATGTTCCAGCGTCTGCTTTGCCTTTGCCAGCGGGCCGGGGCGCAGGTCGGCCCCGATCACCTTGGGGTACTTCCCCGAGGCAGCCAGCACGGCGGTCAGTTTGCCGTGGTCACAGCCAATGTCGGCCACAGGCTCTCCCTCCCGCACCAGCGCGGCAGCGGCGGTCAGGCGCTCATCCAGTGTGGGCAGCAACTCAGGCCTTCTTGGAAGCCAGATGTGCATTCAGCTTCTCCAGCAGCTCGTCGCAGTCCACGCCGTGGACCTCGCAGGCCTCCTCGATGCTCTCGCCGCGGGAAGCAGGGCAGCCCAGGCAGTGCATACCGATCTCCATAAAGTAAGGAGCGGTGGTCTGGTCCATATCCAGGATATCGCCGATGATGGTTTCACGGGTCACCTGCTTGGGAGCGGCGGTGTTCTCGTCTTTCTTGAGCATATTGAAAATATCAAACATGATTGAAATTCCTTTCTGTTTATGGGGTGCCGCGCCCGAACCCGGGCGCTCTTTTTATAATATACCCTAAAGTAATGTGATATTGCAAGAGGCAATGCAAAAAAGCCCCTCCGGCCATACAGCAGGAGGGGCTTACAAGCTTCAGATTAAAAAATCAGCGCTTAGTTCTGCTTCATGCGAGCGAAGCAGTCAGAGCAGTAGACCGGACGGTCCTCACGGGGCTGGAAAGGAACCTTGCAAGCCTTGCCGCAAGCTGCGCAGACAGCGTCGAACATCTGGCGCTCACCGCCGTTGTTGCCGCCACGGACGCCATTCTTACGGGCGTCACGGCAGGGCTTGCAGCGCTGGGGCTGGTTCTCAAAGCCGCGAGATGCGTAGAACTCCTGCTCACCAGCAGTCCAAACAAACTCCTTGCCGCAGTCTTTGCAAACTAAAGTCTTGTCTTCGAACATAGTAGTATCTCCTCTTTGTTTAGTTCTTGCCCACGGAAGGATTGTAACCATACCTTTGGTTTTTCGGGACCATCGCGCTGATCGTAAGCTTACCAGGGGCTTGAATGAGTAAAATGCCCTCTAGCTGAGGACTCTCCTATTGTACCGTTCTTTTTTTTGTTTGTCAACCAAAAAACAAACCTCCGCCCTCTTTTTTGTGCAATCGGCACAATAAGACAGACTTTGCCCCGCCAAAAACACCAAAAGGGCTGTGCCCTCCGCGAGGACACAGCCCTTTGTACCGCGAATGCGGCAAAATTACTTCTCGATGACTTCCTTGGTGTCGCGGGCGATCATCAGCTCCTCGTCGGTAGCAATGACCAGGGTGCGGACCTTGGCGCCCCAGGCAGTGATGTCGCAGACATCGCCAACGGGATGCTTGTTCTTGTCGGTATCGATGCGAATGCCCAGCCAATCCATGTGGTGGCAGACCTTCGCACGGGCAATGGCGTCATGCTCGCCGATACCACCGGTGAAGACGATGGCATCCACGCCGCCCATGGCTGCGATGTAGCCGCCGACCAGCTTCTTGATCTGGTAGTTCAGCATATCGGAAGCCAGCTGCGCGCGCTTGTTGCCGGCAGCAGCTGCCTCTTCGATATCACGCTTGTCGCTGGAAACACCGGAGACGCCCAGCAGACCGGACTTCTTGTTCAGGATCTCGTCCAGCTGGTGGCCAGTGATGTTCAGGTTGTACTTCAGGTAGTTGACCACAGAGGGGTCGATATCGCCGCAGCGGGTACCCATCATCAGGCCAGCCAGCGGGGTCATGCCCATGGAGGTATCAATGACCTTGCCCTGGTCAACCGCGGCAATGGAAGAACCATTGCCCAGGTGGCAGGTGATGAGCTTCAGGCGCTCAATGGGCTCCTCCAGATACTCGGCAGCCTTATAAGCAACGTACTTGTGGCTGGTGCCGTGGAAGCCATAGCGGCGGACGCCGTACTTCTCATAGTACTCGTAGGGGATGGCGTACATATAGGCTTTCGGGGGCATGGTGCTGTGGAAAGCGGTGTCGAAGACAGCGACCATGGGGATGTCCGGGCCAAAGACCTTGCGGGCAGCCTCAATGCCCAGGATGCCTGCGGGGTTGTGCAGGGGGGCCAGGGGGCTCAGCTCACGGATGGTCTTGATGACCTCGTCGGTGATCAGGCAGCTCTCCTTGAACTTCTCACCGCCGTGGACAACACGGTGGCCGATGGCGTTGATCTCGCTCACATCGTCGATGCACTTGCCCTCGCCGGTGGTCATCTTCTTCACGACCTCAGCAAAAGCCTCGGTGTGGGTGGGGAAGATCGCCGGGGTGGTAGCCTTTTTGCCGTTGGCCTCGTGGGTGATCATGCTGCTCTCCATGCCAATGCGCTCGCACAGGCCCTTGCAGAGCACTTTCTCGCCGTCCATATCGATGAGCTGATACTTCAGGGAAGAAGAACCGCAGTTAATAACCAGAACTTTCATCTTCTGTAGCCTCCAATATTTTTTCGTCTGCCCGCACAAGAGGGCAGAATTTTACAGATTCCTGAAATTATTATATAATAGGTTCAGCCGCTTTTCAATCCGCAACCGTGGCAAGCGTTCCCCCAAGTACGCAGCCTTTTTTGTACATCCTGCCCAGAATCCTGGCAGGGCAGGCCATTTTCTCTGTCAGTCTGACAGATTTTTCACAATGTTTCGAGGTCTTCACATGAAGTTTGCTGGTATCATTGCCGAATATGACCCATTCCACAACGGCCACGCCTGGCAGCTGGCCCAGGCCAGGGCGCTGGGCGCGCGGCAGGTGGCCGTGGCCATGAGCTGCAGCCTGACCCAGCGGGGCGCTGTCCCCCTCCTGCCCGAGGCCGTCCGGGTGCAGGCCGCCCTGCGCTGCGGGGCTGATTTTATCTTTGCCCTGCCTGCCCCCTGCGCCTGCGCCGGGGCGGAGGCCTTTGCCCGGGCGGGTGTTCGGCTTCTGGCCGCTGCCGGGTGCGACGCCCTTGTTTTTGGGGCCGAGACTCCGGACACCGCGCTCCTGATGGACGCCGCCCGGGTGCTTGCCAGTGAGGAATACCGCGCCGCCCTCAAGGCGCAGCTGGCCGCCGGGGCCCGGAGCTTTGCCGCCGCCCGGCAGGCCGCTGTGGAAACCCTCCGTCCCGGCTCCGCGCTTGCCGCTTTGCTGGACCAGCCCAACAACAATCTGGCCGTGGAATACTGCAAGGCAATTCTGGAGCTGGATGTCCCGCTCACGCCCATCCCCCTGCCCCGGCAGGGTGCCAACCACGGCGAAGCCCTCAACGGCAACGTGCAGTTTGCCAGCGCCAGTGCCCTGCGGGCGCTCTGGACTCAGCAGGGCGTGGAAGCCCTGCGGCCCTACGTCCCGGAAGCGGTCTTCCCGCTGTATCAGGAAGCTGCCGCCGCGGGCAGTTCCACGGATTTTTCCGCCGCCGGGCGGTGCGAGCTGGCCCTGCTCCGCGCCCGCTGCACCGGTGAGACGCCATTCGCCAATGTCCGGGGTGTTTCCGAGGGGTTGGAACATCGGCTGGAAAAAGCCGTCCGGGCCAGCTCCACACTGGACGAGCTGCTGAACACCCTGACCACGATCCGCTACCCCCGCGCCCGGATGCGGCGGCTGGCCATGGACGCCGCCCTTGGTTACACCGAAGAAGCATTCCCCGCCCTGCCGCCCTATCTCCATCTGCTGGGGGCCCGCCGGGAGCTGCTGGGCCAGCTGAAACAGGCCGCCCTCCCCGCCTCCCACTCCCTGATGCGCTTACAGGAGGAAAATGCCGCCTGCGCCCGGATGGTACAGGCCCAGCTCACCGCCAGCGATTTTGCGGCGTTCTGCCGTGCAAAACCGCGGCCCATGGGCGGCGCACTTCGTCAAAAAATTATCTTTTTGACGATATAGCAAAATTTATTCGTAATTTTTCGGCAATTATGCTATTGTATCTTTCTTCGTATCCGGTGTATCATAAAGGAGCAAGATTCTTGGATACAACAAAGTGTATCCTGCCACCCACGGAAGAGGAGGAACTTCATGGCGCTTCACGTTCTGGACGAAGCCAACCGCTGCCTCGGCTGCAAAAAGCCGATGTGTCAGCAGGGCTGCCCCATCCACACCAATATCCCCGAGGTGATCCGGCTGCTGAAAAACAACCAGCTGGACGACGCCGGCCGGATGCTGTTTGAAAACAACCCCCTGACCACCGTCTGCAGCCTGGTCTGCAACCACGAGAACCAGTGCGAGGGCCACTGCATCCGCAACCGGATGCCCAGCCACGACCCCGTGCACTTTTCCATCATCGAGGATTATATCTCCACCACCTATGCCAACAAGATGACGGCCGGCCCCACCCCCCGGAACGGGATGAAAGCCGCCATCATCGGCGCGGGCCCGGCGGGCCTGACCATTGCGGTGCTGCTGGCACGCTGGGGCTATGACATCACCATTTTTGATGCCCGGGATAAGATCGGCGGCGTCATGCGGTACGGCATCCCCAATTACCGCCTGCCGGACAGCGTGCTGGACGATTTTGCATACCGCCACCTGGAGCTGAAAGACATCAAGGTGCGCACCAACACCGCCATCGGCCGCACCATCACCATCGACGACCTCTTCCGCGACGGCTACAAGAGCGTCTTCATCGGTGCCGGCCTGTGGAAAGCCAACGCCATGCACATCAAAGGCGAGACGCTGGGCAACGTGGCCTTTGGCATCGACTACCTGGCCAACTCCAAGGCGTTCCGCCTGGGGGACGACATTGCCGTCATCGGCGTGGGCAATTCCGCCATGGACTGCGCCCGCACCGCCATCCGCAACGGTGCCCGCCACGTTACCTGCTACGCCCGCCGGGACGAGGACTGCATCAGCGCCTCCGAGCACGAAGTGCGGTACGCCAGGCTCGAGGGCGTGGGCTTCCGCTTCTGCAAGGCTCCGGTGGAGATCCGGGAAAACGGCATCATCTGCCGCGACACCGTCAAGGGCGAGGACGGCAAGTTCACCCAGGTGGAGGGCAGCGAGATGTTCTATCCCCACACCGGCGTCATCGTCTCGGTGAGCCAGGGTGCGGAGAACGAGCTGGTGCAGAGCACCACCGGCATCCAGACCAACCAGCGCGGCCTGCTCACCGTCAATGAGGATGGCAGCACTACCCGCGAGGGCGTGTTTGCCGGCGGCGACGCCGTGATGGGTGCCCGCACCGTCGTCGAGGCCGTGGCCATCGCCAAAAAGGTGGCCGAGTCCATGGACAGCTATATGAAGTCCCTGCCCAAAGATCCCGCCCCGGACCCCTATGCGGACATCCCGGTTTTCAGCACTCCCACCTCGGACGTGCTGACCAAGCAGGGCGTCTGAACCCGATAAAATTTCACGAGTCTGCCGTGGAGTTCCGTGGCAGGCTCTTTTTGTAAACTTTCTGCGTCTTTGCCATTCTTAGCCGCTTTTTTGTTGACCCGGCCACGCCGCCTTTAGTATACTATTTATAAATCCTCTTGCAAATATTCCAGTTTGTACGCAGTTTCCGGCCATTTCGACGCCGGGGACCGCGCGGAAAGGTCGGTGGACAACATTCTCAAAGCATCACTCCCCAAACTGCGGGAAAAACTGCTGGAAGCGTTACAGGCGGTGCTGCCCATTGTGGCCATTGTGCTGGTGCTCTGCTTTACCATTGCCCCCATCTCCCCCAGCATCCTGCTCTGCTTTCTGCTGGGCGCCGCCATGATCATTGTGGGCATCATGTTCTTTACGCTGGGCGCGGAGATGAGCATGAGCCCCATGGGCGAGCGGATGGGCACCATGCTCACCAAGACCCGGAGCCTGCCCCTCATCATCGGGGTCGGCTTCCTGCTGGGCTTCCTCATCACCATCTCGGAGCCGGACTTGCAGGTGCTGGCCAATCAGGTGCCCTCCATCCCCAACATGACCCTGATCCTTTCGGTGGCGGCAGGCGTAGGCCTGTTCCTCGTCATGGCGTTTTTGCGGATGCTCTTCGGCATCCCGCTGCCGCGGCTCCTTGTGCTGTTCTACAGCATCATCTTCATTCTGGCCGCGTTCGTCCCCAAAGAGTTTCTGGCGGTCGCTTTTGATTCCGGCGGCGTGACCACCGGCCCCATGACAGTTCCATTCATTATGGCGCTGGGCGTCGGCGTGGCCGCCATCCGTTCCGACCGCCACGCGGCGGACGACAGCTTCGGTCTGGTCGCCCTCTGCTCTGTCGGCCCCATCCTGGCTGTGCTCATTCTGGGCATCGCGTTCCAGGCCAGCGACAGCACCTACATCCCGCCCATCCTCCCTGAGGTGAACGATTCCGTGGAGCTGTGGCAGCTCTTCCGGGAGGGCCTGCCCACCTACTTCAAAGAGATCGCCACCTCGCTGCTCCCCATCATCCTGATGTTCGGGGGCTTCCAGCTCGTGGCCCTCAAGCTGGACAAACGCACCATTGGCCGCATTGCCGTCGGCCTTGCGTACACTTATATGGGCCTCGTGTTATTCCTCACCGGCGCAAACGTCGGTTTTATGCCAGCCGGTAATTATCTGGGGCAGGTGCTGGCAGGCCAGAGCTTCCGCTGGGTGCTCATTCCCATCGGAATGCTCATCGGTTACTTCATCGTCAAGGCCGAGCCCGCCGTCTATGTGCTGAACAAGCAGGTGGAGGAGGTCACCGATGGTGCCATCTCCGCCCAGGCCATGGGCATGGCTCTTTCGGCAGGCGTCTCCCTCTCGGTGGGGCTTGCCATGGTGCGGGTGCTCACGGGGGTTTCCATCCTGTGGTTCCTCATCCCGGGGTACACGTTCGCCATTGCCATCTCGTTGATCGTGCCCAAGCTCTTCACCGCCATTGCGTTTGACGCGGGCGGTGTGGCCTCCGGCCCCATGACGGCCACGTTCCTGCTGCCGCTGGCACAGGGCGCCTGCGTGGCTGTGGGCGGCAACATCGTCACCGATGCCTTTGGCGTGGTGGCCATGGTCGCCATGACGCCCCTCATCACCGTCCAGCTCATGGGCCTCATTGCAGAGCTCAAGACCCGCAAAGCCCGCAAGGCGCAGCCCGCCTTTGCGCTGGCCGCTGCCTATGCCGAGCTGCCGGATGACGCCATCATTGAGCTGTAAGGAGGTTTAAGCTGTGACAAATCCCCTTTACTGGCTGGTCACCATCACCGACCGCCGCTCCACGGACGCGTTCCTGGCCCTGTACGAGAGCTACGGTGTCCGTGTCAGCCTCCGCACCGTGGGTGCCGGCACGGCCGTGCAGGAAATGCTGGCCACCCTCGGCCTGGAAAAGAGCGAAAAAGCCGTTCTGTTTGCCATCATCACCGCCGACACCTGGCCCAAGATCCAAAAGGCGCTCCGCCGCCAGATGCGGATCGACGTGCCGGGCACCGGCATCGCGTTCATCATCCCGGTCAGCAGCATGGGCGGCAAGCGTGCCCTGCAGTTCCTGACCGAACACCAGACCTTTACGCGAATGGAGGAAAGCACCTTGAAAGACACCCACTATGAGCTGCTGCTCGTCATTGCCAATCAGGGCTACACCGGCTCCATCATGGATGCCGCCCGTGCCGAGGGTGCCGGCGGCGGCACTGTGCTCCACGCCAAAGGCACCGGCATGGAGGGTGCCGCCCGTTTCCTGGGCGTGGACCTCGTCAACGAGAAGGAAATGGTCTTCATTGTGGCCCGCAGTTCCGAGAAGAATCAGATCATGAAAGCGATCATGGCCGGGGCTGACCCCAAGGCGGGCGCTATCGTCTTCTCCCTGCCGGTCACCGACACGGCAGGCCTGCGGCTGCTGGACGAGGACGAGACCGAAGCCGTGTAAGCCATTCACCTGCACCATGAGCAAAAATCCACACCGGGCGGGGCGTTCTTCCCTGCCGGGGCGTGGATTTTTTTGTCGTTTTCCGGTATCATAGAGGTGGAGGTTTTGCAGATGAATCATTCAAATCACGGGCGGCGGCTGCTCAGTGCCGCCGCTGTTGTTTTGGGCAACGCGGGGTACTCCCTGACGGTAGCCCTTTTTCTGGAGCCCGCGGGCCTTGTGGCCGGGGGTGCCACCGGCGTGGCGCTGGCCTTTGGCCGCCTGACCGGGCTTTCGGTCTCCGGTTTCCTGCTGGCATTCAACTTAGTCATGCTGGTCTGGGGCTGGGTGGTACTGGGCCGGGCCTTTGCCCTCAACACCCTGGCCAGCAGCATCCTGAGCCCCATCTTTCTGGGCCTTGCCGAGACGATGCTCCATGGCCGTGTGCTCACAGACGACCTTTTCCTGAACACGGTCTTTGCCGCCATCGGTGTCGGGGCTTTTATGGGCATCGTCATCCGGGCGGGGGCCTCCACGGGCGGCATGGACATCCCGCCGCTGGTGCTGCAAAAATGGTTCCGCTGGCCCGTGTCCGCCACCATGCTCATCTTTGACATTGCCGTCATCCTCATCCAGATCCCGTTCAGCCCGGTGCCGCAGCTGCTGTACGGCATCGTGGCCATCATCATTCAGGTCATGGTCATGGACAAAGTCCTGCTCTGGGGTGAGAGCCGTACCGAGGTCAAGCTGATCAGCACCAAGGCGGACGAGCTCTGTGCCGCCATCCTGCACCAGCTGGACCGCGGTGTCACCATCCTGAATGGTGCGGGCGGCTACACCCACGACCCCAGTGCCGTGCTGCTGAGCGTCATCTCCAGCCGGGAGCTTCCCCGCCTGGAAAAGCTGGTCCACGCCATCGACCCGGACTGCTTCCTCATCGTCAGCCAGGTCACAGAGGTACGGGGCCGCGGCTTCTCCATGGATAAAAAATATCAGTAAGCACACAGCAAAAATCCCCCGGAAATTCCGGGGGATTTTTGCGTATGCTTACAGTAAGGGCGCAATGGCCTTAACCAGCCGCCCGGTGAGGCGGAGCAGGGTCTGCCCCTGCCAGATGCTCTGTTTGGTGGCTTCCACCGTGCGGCACTGGGTCAGTGTCCGCTGGAAGTCGTCTTCAATGGCCGGGATGCAGGGGGCGTCCACCATCCAGACCGCATCCTCAAAGTGGTGGTAGAGGCTGCGGTAATCCAGATTGATGGTGCCCACCACGGCCTCACGGTCATCCACCACAAAGACCTTGGCGTGAACAAAGCCCGGCACCCACTCCGAAATTTTGACGCCCGAGCGGATGAGGGCCGCATAGTGGGTCTTGGCCAGCGCGTACGGAATGCGCTTGTCCGGCTTGCCCGGCAGGATGAGGTGGACATCCACGCCCCGCTCCGCCGCGAACTTGAGGGCCGTTTCCAGCTCCCCGTCCAGAATCAGGTAGGGTGTCATGATGTGGATGTACTTCCGGGCCCGGTTGAGCAGGTCGATATAAACCAGCTCGCCCACCCGTTCCCCGTCCAGCGGGCAATCGCCGTAAGGGGCCGCAAAGCCCTTGGCCCCCGCCGGGGCCGGGATGGGCTGCTTGAGGTAAGCTTCAAACTCCGGCTCCCGGGCGATATCCCACATCTGCAAAAAGATGGCCGTCAGAGAGCGGACCGCCTCGCCCTCCAGCATGACAGCGGCATCTTTCCAGCGGCCAAACTTCTCCACATGGTTGATGTACTCGTCGGCCAGATTCACGCCGCCCGTAAAGCCCACTTTGCCGTCAATGACCAGCACTTTTCGGTGGTCTCGGTAATTATAATGGGTCGAGACAAAGGGCATCAGCGGCGAGAAAACTTTGCAGGTGATGCCCAGCCGCTCCAGCCGCTTGGGGTAGTCCCGGGGCAGGGTGGTGAACTCACAGGTGCCGTCGTACATCACCCGCACATGGACACCCTCAGCGGCCTTACGGGCCAGCACTTCCAGCACCCGGCCCCACATGAGCCCCTCGTCAATGATGAAATACTCCAGGAAAATATACTGTTTCGCTTTTTCCAGCTGGCGCAGCAGCTCCGCGAACTTGGCCTCGCCGCTGGGGAAATAGGTCACAGCCGTGTTCTCATACACCGGGAAGCCGCCGCCTTTCCCCCGCAGGTAGTAGGCCAGCGAGGCCGCACCCGACTCCTGTGCTTTCAGCCGTTCCAGCGTTTGGGCATCCTGGGGCAGCTGCTCCCGGGTATCCTGTTCCAGCTGCTTGAGGCGGCGCTTGAGCATCCGGTGGCCGACTTCGCCTTTGGTCCACCAGAACAGCACCACGCCCAGGACCGGCACCAGCGCAATGACCACCAGCCAGGTGATCTTGGCGCTGTTGTCCATATCGCTGTTGAGCAGGTAGATGACCATAACGGCCGTGAACGCGATGCTGCCGCCCAACAGATGGGGCACCAGCGCGGTGAACCACCGGAACACGCTGAGCAGCAGCAGCACTTGCACAAAAAAGAGGGCCAGCACCAGTCCGGTGCGGCCAAAAATGGCCCGGATGATGCCCCGTTTACCCTTTTTCAGCAGCCGGATGCCGCCATCCTCAAAAACGCGGACCCGGTCTTTGACATTCTGTTTAAACTCTTCTGGCTTCATAGCGTTCCTTTCGTTCCCGGTTTATTTCCGTTTCAGCGTCACTGCAAACATTCCCTGTGCCGCATGGCAATCCTCCACCAGCGCCTTGGGCTGGGCGCAGACACCATGGTTGTGCCATGGGTCATTGAACCAGTAGTGCTCGTCGTCATAGCCCACCAGCAGCAGGCAGTGCTCGTGGCATTTCCATGCAAAATCCGTGCCGTCGGCCAGCAGCCAGTGGTCCCGCTCCTCCGGCACCGGAGTGAAATCCAGCGTGGCCCAGAAGACCACCGGCATCCCGGCGTCAATGTACTCGCAGAGCTGAGCCGCCGTCTTGCCCGTCTCATCCACTACTTCAAAGGCGTCCGCCGCCCCCTCGTGATCCAGCGCGCTCTGCAGTGCCTTGACGATGCAGGGGGCATAGCAGCCATAGCCGGTGTGGTCGTGGGGGTCGCCGGGGTAGACTTCATAGGGATCCGGGCCGTAGAGCTTTCCATCATAATCCCAGTAGGGCGCGTGGGGCAGGTCCCGCTCAATGAACGTGTCCGGGTCAATGGCAATGCCCATCGCCTGCAGCAGCATCACCGAGCTGATGCTCTCGCAGCCGTTCACCCAGCGTTCCGTCTGGTCGATATAGGGAGCCGATACGATTTTTTTCATCAAAATTCCTTTCGAGGCGCAAATGGCCTCTGTCAAAAACAGCCGAAGTGTGGTATCATAGCAACTAATAGATAGTATACCTTATTTCGGCACTTTTTTCCACCGGAATCAGAGCGCAGGAGGATATTTGGAGTATGAAGAATCTGATCATCGGCATTGCCGGCGGGTCCGGCAGCGGCAAGACCACGCTGGCCCTGCGGCTGAAAGAGCGGTTTGGGGAGGATGAAGTCCGCCTCATCTCCCACGACAGCTATTACAAGCGCCACGACGAGCTGCCTTTTGAGGAGCGCTGCAAACTGAACTACGACCACCCGGACGCCTTTGATAACGCCCTGCTGATCTACCACCTGCAGGAGCTGAAAGCAGGCCGCGCCATCGACTGCCCGGTGTACGATTACGCCGACCTCAACCGCAGCAACAAGGTACAGCACATCGAGCCCGCCCCCGTCCTCATCGTGGAGGGCATCCTGCCCTTTGTGGAGCCGGAGCTGTGCGAGCTGTTCGACTACAAAATTTATGTGGATACCGACGCCGATGAGCGCATCCTCCGCCGCATCCTGCGGGACGTCAAAGAGCGGGGCCGCTCGCTGGACAGCGTCATCCACCAGTACCTCACCACGGTCAAACCCATGCACGAGGCCTTTGTGGAGCCCAGCAAGCGGAACGCGGACATCATCGTGCCCAACGGCGGCGAGAACAGCACCGCCGTGGAGATGCTGGCCCACCACATCCGCAGCCTGATCGAAAAGGCAAACATGATGTAAACTCCTTCCGTCATCGCTGCCGCGATGCCACCTCCCTCCTGGAGGGAGGCCAAAAGGCCCCCTCTGTGAGGGGGCTGCCGCCAAAGGCGGCTGGAGGAGTGACACAAAAGCGCCCTGCGTTTCCCACCGGAAACACAGGGCGCTTTGCTTTTTGGGGTTACGGGTGGATGGAGGTGCGCACCAGGGCACGCTTGAGGCGGGCCTGCGCCAGCTCGTACTCCCGGCGGTCGAGGTTCTTCCGGACCAGAATTTCTTCCGCCCGCTTTTTGGAAGCCTCGGCACGGGCCTGGTCGATGTCCTCTGCCCACTCCCAGGTGGTTGCCACCAGACGGGCCTCGCCATCGAGTACGGTGAGCATCCCGCCCATACAGGCGGCCCGATGGCTCTGTCCCTCGGCATTGACGATATGGGCCTCACCCATGCCCAGCGCGGTGCAGTAATCGCCGTGCTTGGCCAGGATGGCCAGGTCGCCGTCAATGGCGCGGCAGACCACCCGCTCGGCCTGTCCATCAAAGACACAGCCGTCCGGTGTGACCACCGTCAGATGAAAGGTCGTCATGGTTTACCCTTTCTTCGCCTTGGCGAACACGTCGTCGATGGTGCCCGCGAAGAGGAACGCGCTCTCGGGCAGGTCATCGCACTCGCCGTTCAGGATCATGCGGAAGCCGCGCAGCGTCTCTTTCAGAGGCACATACTGGCCGGGCATACCCGTGAACTGCTCTGCCACATGGAGCTCTGGGACAGGAAGCGCTGCACCTTGCGGGCGCGGTTGACAGTGCGCTTGTCGTCCTCGCTCAACTCGTCCATACCCATGATGGCAATGATGTCCTGCAGCTCCTTATAGCGCTGCAGCACTTTCTGCACGGCACGGGCGATCTCGTAGTGCTCCTGGCCCACCACTTCGGGGCTCAGGATGCGGCTGGTGGAGTCCAGCGGGTCCACAGCCGGGTAGATGCCCTGGGAAGCGATGTCACGGCTCAGAACGGTCGTTGCGTCCAGATGGGTGAACGTGGTGGCAGGGGCTGGGTCAGTCAGGTCGTCGGCGGGAACGTAGACGGCCTGCACCGAGGTGATGGAGCCCTTGCGGGTGGAGGTGATGCGCTCCTGCAGAGCGCCCATCTCGGTGGCCAGCGTGGGCTGGTAGCCGACGGCGGAGGGCATACGGCCCAGCAGAGCCGACACCTCAGAGCCTGCCTGCGTGAAGCGGAAGATGTTGTCGATGAAGAGCAGCACGTCCTGGTTCTTGACATCGCGGAAATACTCCGCCATGGTCAGGCCGGACAGGGCCACGCGCATACGGGCTCCTGGGGGCTCGTTCATCTGACCATAGACCAGCGCCGTCTTGTTGATGACGCCGCTCTCGGTCATTTCGCCGTAGAGGTCGTTGCCCTCACGGGTGCGCTCACCGACGCCGGTGAACACCGAGTAGCCGTTGTGCTCGGTAGCGATGTTATAGATGAGCTCCTGGATCAGGACGGTCTTGCCGACGCCGGCACCGCCAAACAGGCCGATCTTACCACCCTTGGCGTAGGGGCAGATCAGGTCAACGACCTTGATACCGGTCTCCAGAATTTCGGTGGTGGACTGCTGCTCCTCGTAACTGGGAGCGGGACGGTGGATGGGCCAGTAGGCTTCCGGGGTGGGGGCGGGCTTGTTGTCCACCGGCTCACCCAGCAGGTTGAACACGCGGCCCAGGCACTGGTCGCCGACGGGGACCTTGATGGACTCGCCGGTGTCAACCGCTTCGGTGCCGCGCACCAAGCCATCGGTGCTGCTCATGGCGATGCAGCGGGCGACGTTATCGCCGATCAGCTGCGCCACCTCCACCACCAGCTTTTCGCCGTGGTTGTCGATCTCAATGGCGTTGAGCAGGTCCGGCAGCTGGCCATCCTGGAACTGGATGTCCAGCACCGGGCCGATGACCTGGATCACCTTGCCGATGTGTTTTTCGGACATAGGCTACAACTCCTTTACTCAACCTCTCCGTCATCTGCGCTTCGCTGGATGACACCTCTCCTGACAGGAGAGGCCTTGGCATTCCGTTTCGTCTTCCAGCAAACTCAATTCGTTTCTCAAAAACGAAATCTTTTTGCCAAAGGCTCCCCTGATCGAGGAGCTGTCGAGCGGCAGCGAGACTGAGAGGTTTAATCGTTCTTTTAATTCTCCGCGCCTGCCACGATCTCCGTGATCTCTTGGGTGATCGCAGCCTGACGGGCACGGTTGTAATACAGATTCAGATGGTCGATCATTTCCCCGGCGTTCTTGGTGGCGGCGTCCATGGCGGTGCGGCGGGCGGCCAGCTCACTGGCCACGCTCTCGCACACGGCACCGTAGACGATGCCGGCCACATACTCAGGGATGATGGCGCGGAATACTTCCTCGCTGCTGGGCTTGTACAAAATCTGGCTGCGGCGGGCCTCGGCTTTCTGCTCTTCCGTCGGCTCAATGGACAGCGGCAGCACCTCCAGCGTGGTGGCGGTCTGGGTCATCATGGAGTCAAACCGGGTGTAGCAGATCTTTACGGCGTCGTACTCGCCTTTCAAAAAGCCTCGGTGATGCTGCGGGAGAGCTGGAAGCACTCGCCCACCGAGATATCGGCGGCCAGCAGTACCTCCTGGGTGAACAGCTCTGCCCCATGCTGGGCAAAGTGCTCCGCCGCCCGTTTCCCGATGGGCAGCACCGTCACCGGGCCCTCGTGGGCATCCGCCTGCTTGAAGATGTTGGCGTTATAGCCGCCCGCCAGGCCGCGGTCGCCTGCAATGACGATCAGCAGGGTGCGTTTGATCTCATCCCGCCGCAGGTAGGGATTGCGGGCCCGGGGGTCTGCCGCCGCGATCTTGGTCAGCGATGCGTACAGCGTTTCAAAATAGGGGCGGCTGTGCTCCACCCGCTCCTTGGCACGGCGCATTTTGGAGGAAGCCACCAGCTCCATGGCCTTGGTGATCTGCATGGTACTCTCTACGCTTTTGATGCGCAGCTTGATGTCCTTCATGGAACCTGCCATGCGTTATGCCTCCTTCCTGTTCAGTGCGCCTTGAGGAAGCTCTCCGTGTAGGCGGACAGAACGCTCTTGAGTGCCTGCTCGGCATCGGCGTCCAGGTTGCCCGTGGTGCGGATCGTTTCCATCACCGCAGCGCCGGAAGCGTCGGTGTCCAGATATTCGTACAGGCCTTTCTCATACTCGGCCACATCGGCCACTTTCACCTTGACCAGATAATCGTGGATGGTGGCATACAGGATGGCCACCTGTTTTTCCACGGCCACGGGGGCGGAGCGGTTCTGCTTGAGCACTTCCACGATGCGCTCGCCCTGTGCCAGGCGGGCCTTGGTGTCGGCGTCCAGATCGGAACCGAACTGGGCGAACGACTGCAGCTCGCGGTACTGGGAGTAGATCAGCTTCAGGGTGCCGGCCACTTTCTTCATGGCCTTGATCTGGGCGTTGCCGCCGACACGGGACACCGAGATGCCGGGGTTGACGGCCGGCATGACGCCAGAGTGGAACAGCTCGGTCTCCAGGAAGATCTGGCCATCGGTGATGGAGATGACGTTGGTCGGGATGTAGGCCGACACGTCGCCCGCCTGGGTCTCGATGATGGGCAGAGCCGTCAGGCTGCCGCCGCCCAGCTCGTCGGAGAGCTTGGCCGCGCGCTCCAGCAGACGGGAGTGCAGATAGAAGACGTCGCCGGGGTAGGCCTCACGTCCCGGGGGACGGCGGATCAGCAGCGACAGGGCACGGTAGGCC
Organism: Faecalibacterium sp. OF04-11AC; assembly: GCF_003460645.1. NCBI lineage: Bacteria > Bacillati > Bacillota > Clostridia > Eubacteriales > Oscillospiraceae > Faecalibacterium > Faecalibacterium sp. OF04-11AC. Next base: position 83,969 of record NZ_QTVP01000005.1, read on the forward strand.
ACGGCGTGCTTGGACAGGTCATCATAGATGATCAGGACATGCTTGCCCTGATGCATGAAGTACTCGCCCATGGCACAGCCGGAGTAGGGTGCGATATACTGCAGGGGCGACAGCTCCGAAGCCGTGGCGGAAACCACGATGGTGTAACCCATGGCTCCGGCCTCGGTCAGGCTCTGCACCAGGTTTGCCACGGTAGAGCGCTTCTGGCCGATGGCAACATAGATGCAGATGACGTCCTTGCCTTTCTGGTTGATGATGGTATCGGCGGCGATGGTGGTCTTGCCGGTCTGGCGGTCGCCGATGATGAGCTCACGCTGCCGCGGCCAATGGGGATCATGGAGTCGATGGCCTTAATGCCCGTCTGCAAAGGCTCCTTGACGGGCTGGCGCTCGATGATGCCGGGCGCTTTGCTCTCAATGGCGCGGTACTCGGTGGTCTCAATGGGGCCCGCGCCGTCGATGGGCTGGCCCAGCGCGTTGACGACACGGCCGATCAGAGCTTCGCCCACCGGGACGGAGACGACCTTGCCCGTGCGCTTGACGGTGCTGCCTTCCTTGATGCCGACGTCGGAGCCCAGCAGCACGATGGAGACGGTGTTCTCCTCCAGGTTCTGGGCCATGCCGTACTCGCCGTTGTCAAACTGGAGCAGCTCGCCCGCCATGCACTTTTCCAGACCACTGGCACGGGCGATGCCGTCGCCCACCAGGATGACCGTGCCCACCTCGCTCTGCTCAATGACATTCTCGTAATGCTTGATCTGAGCACGGATGATCTTAGAGATCTCTTCAGGTTTCAGTTGCATTGTTGTGTCTTCACCACTCAATTCTTTGGTATTTTCGGGTGGATATTCTTCTACAGCGTTGTTACAACGTTGCTGCCGCGATGTTCCGCCGCAGGGTGGCCAGCCGGTTCTGGACTGTGCCGTCCAGCTCGGTGCCCTCGATGTCCAGGCGGATGCCGCCCAGCACACTGGGGTCGATCTTGGTCGCCAGGTCGATCTTCTTCCCGGTGATTGTCTCCAGCTTCTGGCGCAGCTGCTCGGTCTGCGCGGCAGTCATGGCAATGGCCGTGATGGCCGTTGCTTCCAGAATGCCGTGCGCGGCGTTGTAGCGGATGCGGTAGGCCCGCGCGCAGCCCGGCAGCTCCCGCAGGGTGCCGTTCTCGCACAGGATCTTCAAAAAGTTCAGCACATAGAGGTGGACCTGCCCGCGGAACGCCTCGTCCAGCAGGGCGCAGCGCTCTTTCTTGGGGATGCTGGGGGTGCTGAGCAGCCGCAGGTACTCCGGGTCGTCCCGGATCAGCTTGGCTGCTTCGTCCAGCTCGTCCAGAATGCGGGTCTCAAGCCCCTCCTCCGCTGCCAGGTCGTACAGACTGCCGCCGTACATCCTTGCGATCTCGGTCATGATGCTTCACCCACATTTTTGATAAATTCGTCGATCAGGTCTTTGTGGTCTGCTTCGCGGATCTCGCGCTCCACGACCTTGGAGGCGATCTCCATGGCCATGCCGCCGATCTCGTCCTTGACCTCGTTGACGGCCTTTTTGCGCTCCTGCGCAATGTCGGCCTCCGCTTTCTGCTTGAGGGCAGCCGCCTGGGCCCGGGCCTCACCCAGCAGCTCCTCGCTGCGGGCGGTGGCGGTCTTCTGGGCCGCCGCCACGATCTGGTTGGCCTCGGTGCGGGCGTTCTGCAGGTTCTGCTCATACTCAGCCTTCATGGCTTCGGCCTCGGTGCGGAGCTTCTGGGCATCCGCGATCTGGCTGTCCGCCTTGGCCTTGCGCTCGGCAATGACTTTTTTGACCGGGTTCAGCAGCAGCTTTTTAAAGATCACCAGCTGGATCATCAGGTTGCAGATCTGGGCGACGAACGTCCAGCCATCCAGCGTGATCAGTGCCTGATAAAGTTGCATAAGCTTCTCCCCTTTCTTCCGGTATTACAAGTAAGGGGCGCTTACTGCAGGTAGTTCATGAACATACCGGGAGCCAGGAAGATGAGCAGCAGGCCGGTGACGAAGCCGTAAATACCGGTGGTCTCCGACAGTGCAACGCCCAGGATCAGGGTGCTGGTAACGTCGCTCTTGCACTCGGGCTGGCGGCCAACGGCCTCGCAGGCAGCAGCGGCAGCGTTGCCTTCGCCGATACCAGGGCCGATACCTGCGATCAGCGCGCAGCCCGCGCCGATGCCGCAGCCAGCCAGAGCGATACCACGAGCCAGGAATTGAAAGTCAGTCATAATCAGTGTCCTCCTAAAAATGATATTCTTGTTTTTAAGGGGTGCCGGGGCGGGAGACTTAGTCCTCGCCAGCGGCGCGTTTGATGAAGATGGTGGTCAGAGTGCAGAAAATAAATGCCTGGATGCAGCCGCCGAACCAGTCAAAGTACAGGCCCGTAAAGGCCGGGATACCGATCTGGAACAGCTGCAGCTGGCTCAGCACGCCGGGCAGCCAGCCAAAGATGACATGGCTGAGGCTTGCCAGTGCCAGTACAGCAGGGTGGAGATGACGGTACCGGACAAAATGTTGCCGAAGTGACGGAACGCCATGCTGACGGGCGTTGAAATTTCCGAGAGCACATTGATGGGTGCCATGAGGAAGATGGGGTCCAGCAGGCCTTTGAGGTAAGCCAGGATGCCGTTGGTCTTGATCTTGTAGTACATGATGAGGACGAAGACCACGATGGCCCAGGCGGCCTCGGTGTTGAGGTCAGCCGTGGGGCTCCACAGGCCCACCACGCTGATGAGGTTGCAGCCAATGCTCAAAGCAAAGATCGCGCCCACCAGCGGGATATACTGGTCAAAGTGGTGGCCCATGTTGTCGTGCACGAACTGGTCCAGCCGTTCCACGATAAACTCCGCGGCTGCCTGCCGCTTGGAGACGTTTTCCAGCTTGAGGTCGCGCCCCAGCCAGAATGCCAGGCCCGAAAGCAGCGCCATGACGATCCAGGTGCTCACGAGGGTCTGGGTGATCTTGAAATCGCCCAGGACCGGGATGTTGGTATGGATGGTATACAGGATCTTCGCGCCGTTCAATTCCATTTGTTACGTTTCACCCCCTTTGTCCGCGGGGTCTGCTGCCGGAGCCGCGGCGGGGGCAGGGTCATCTTCCACCGAGATGTCCACATGCTCCTGCCGCGTTTTCAGCGGCTTGTACTTGCCCGTTATTTGCAGGTAATAAATGGTGATCCGAGGGAAAAACAGCGGCAGGATGCTGGCAAAGGCCTGGAAGCAGGGGGCCGCGATGGCCACCACCACCCAGACAGCCTGCAGCAGCATCCGCCCGTTGTAGGAAAGCTGTAATTTTGCTTTGCGGCGTTTTTCGTCCTGCTCGTCGATGATCTTCTGCACCACAAGACAGATGCCTGCAAAGTTGCCGATGGCCACCAGCGCGCCAACAAGGCTGCCCAGGATGACCGAAGAATCGAACCGGGCCCAGCCCACCGTGTGCAGGGCCGCGAACACCACCCACATGGCGGCGGTGCAGATGGCCGTGCCCCCGGCAATGCGCCCGAGCTCTTTTTTGGATTCCGGTTCCAGTTTCATGGAAACGCCCTCCCCGTGTTGTAGTTTACAGGTGCGAGTTGAACCCGACGCGGCGGGGTTTGTCTTTCCGGGCCCGCTTGAGATGCTCTTTGGCGAACACCCAGAAATTTTGCGCCCCGGCAGCCAGCCCCAGCAAAATAGCCGGGATATAGACCCACATCGGCCAGCCCCAGTGGTTGACTGCCCACCAGCATCCGCCCAGGCAGAGCACCAGCGGCAGCAGCAGGTTGAGCCCCAATTGCGTCAGCCAGACGAGGTCTTCCAGCGTTTTGTAAAGGCCTTTCACTGCATCGGTTCCCCTCCCCTGTTGTAGGATATGCTCCCCGCCCACGGGCGGCGGCGCATGATAAAGATTTTTTTCACAAAGAATCTTTATCATCCATTATACTCAAAATGGCTGTGAAAGGCAATCAATTTTCCACTGTTTTTTAGCAAAAGTCTATAATTGCCATGAAGTTCGTTATATCTAACTAAAAGTTTTTCAGAAACCATCCTGTTTCTTTACAGGAACTTTTATCATTTCGACAAAATTGTCCGGAAAAATTTTTCATTCGACTCTTGACAGCCAAAATGTCAACCATCAATCTGTGCAAAATGCAAAAAGCCCCGGCGGGCGGCTGCGGGATTGCAGCGCCCGCCGGGGCGAAGAGAGGTCTTTGGTTTTGCTCTGGGATTCCGTGCAGATGCTTACCAGAGGTTTGCGGTCTCATTGTAGAGGCCCTCATAGCTCTTGGCCGAGACATCCCAGCTGTAATCGCACTCCATGCAGTGGTGCACGAGATTCTTCCAGTTTTCCTTGTCGTTGTAGGCATCCTGTGCATGGCAGCAGGCCTCATACAGCTCATGGGCACTGTAGCCTGCAAACGTGAAGCCATTGCCATCGCCCATGGTGGAATCGTGGATGGAATCGCGCAGGCCGCCGGTCTCGCGAACGATGGGAGGCGTGCCGTAACGGCAGGCGACCATCTGGGCCAGGCCGCAGGGCTCACTCTTGGAGGGCATGATGAACGCGTCCGCGCCTGCATAGATCTCCTGCGACAGAGCCGGCTCAAAGCCGATGTAGGTGCCTACGCGGCCCGGGTGACGAGCGCACAGATCGGAGAAGAAACTCTCATACTGGTTCTCGCCGCTGCCCAGGATGACCAGCTCAATGCCGCGGTCCACCAGACCATCGGCCACGCTCTGCACCAGGTCAAAGCCTTTCATGCCCACCATGCGGCTGACCATGGCAAAGACGGGGCTGCCGTCCTGATGGAGGCCGAACTTCTCCTGCAGGGCTTTCTTGCAGGCTGCCTTGCCCTCTTCAAAGTTGTCGATGCTGTAGTTGAACGGGATATAGGGGTCGGTGGCCGGGTTGTTGGCGTCCATGTCAATGCCGTTCAGGATACCGCAGAGCTTATACTGCTTCTCCCGCAGCAGGGCATCCAGGCCGTAGCTGAACCACGGGTCCAGAATTTCCTGTGCATAGGTGGGGCTGACCGTGGTGATCTTATCAGCAGTCTCGATGGCGCCTTTCATGAAGTTGGCACAGCCATCGTACTCCACGATGTGCTGGTCACGGCGGCCGATGCCGCAGGTATCTTCCAGAATCTCGGTGCCGTACTTGCCCTGATACGCAATGTTGTGGATGGTGAAGATGGTCTTGATGCGGTTGAACTTATCCAGATGGCGGTAGTACAGGTTCAGGTAGACGGGGACCAGAGCGGTCTGCCAGTCGTTGCAGTTGATGATGTCGGGGGTGAAGTCGATGTAGAACAGGGTCTCCAGCACCGCGCGGGAGAAGAACGCAAAGCGCTCACCGTCATCGTAGAAGCCGTACAGGCCGCGGCGCTTGAAGTAATACTCGTTGTCCAGGAAGTAGTAGGTCACGCCGTTGCGCACGGACTTGAACAGGCCGCAGTACTGGCTGCGCCAGCCCACCGGCACCGAGTAGTTGGTGACATACTCCAGATCCTCGCGGTATTTCAGGTCGCCGTACAGGGGCATGATGACGCGGGCGTCCACGCCGTCCTTGACAAGGGCCTTGGGCAGGGAGCCTGCCACGTCCGCCAGACCGCCGGACTTTGCATAGGGAGTCGCTTCCGAAGCAGCGTACAGGATTTTCATAGGATCGCTCCTTTCTGAATCAGAACGGATGTATCAGAACACTGCACCGCCGGGACATCCTGCACACGGCGATACAAAAAGAGCGGGCGGGGGCACACAAGGCCCCCGCCCCTCTTTAAGAGGGGCTACCGGGGAGGGAGCCGCCCCTGTGAAAAATTGCAGATCAGACGATGTGGTTCTTCTGGACGTAGACGGGGAAGCTCTCGGTACCGGACAGCTTCTTGCCTGCGGTGATCTTGACGTTCTTGTCCGTGACCACGCAATCCAGCTCAGCGTTGGGCTCGATCACGGTATCCTGCATCAGGACACAGTTCTTGACGACAGCGCCTTTCTTGACCCGGACGCCGCGGAAGAGCACGCTGTTCTCCACGGTGCCCTCGATGATACAGCCATCGGCCAGGATGGAGCTCTCCACCCGGGAGCCGGTGACGTAGCGCACGGGGTTGTCGTCGCGGATCTTGGTGTAAACGGGGCTCTGCTTGGGGAAGAGGGCGTTCAGATTCTTCTCGTCGATGAGCTTGAGGTTCTCATCGAAGTAACTCTTCATATCGCAGACATGAGCCACGTAGCCGGTGTACTCCAGAGCGCGGATGTTCAGGATGTTGACGTTGTGGGCCAGGATATCGCGCTCAAAGTAGATCAGGCCGCGGGCAGCGGCGTCCTTGACCAGCTTGATGAGGATCTCGCGCTCCAGAACATAGATGTTCAGGTCGAGGTTCTGCTTGCCGGAGCGGTAATCGTTGAACAGCAGCTCGGTCACACGGCCATCGGCATCGACGGTCAGGGTGTAGTTGTCGTTCTTGCGGCCCTCGGGGATCTCCACTTTCTGGTAGGCGATGGTCACATCGGCACCGCTGGCCTGATGGGCAGCCAGCAGAGCGTTGAAGTCATAGTTGACGGCAATGTTGGCGTCGCTCATGACAACATATTTTTCTTTCTGGTTCTCCAGGAAGTTGAGGATGGAGCCCAGAGCTTCCACACGGCCAGAGTAGATGCGCACGCCCTTTTCTGCAAAGGGAGGCACGATGTTCAGGCCGCCATGGCGGCGGGCCATATCCCACTCACGGCCGGTGCCCAGATGATCCATCAGGGAGTGGTAGTTCTTGCGCACCACGATGGAAACATTGGAGATGCCGCAGTTTGCCATGCTGGACAGGATAAAGTCCACCATGCGGTAACGGCCTGCAAAGGGGATCGAAGCCATGGCACGCTCGGTGACAAGCTCCGGTACGGTGTTATCATAGCTGTTGGGGAAAATGATGCCCAACGCGTTGTTGTTCTGGCTCAGCATACTTCCTCGCCCTCCTTGACGGAATCAAATACTTTGGCGCCCTCTTTCACGGTAGCGCCTGCGCCAATGGTAAGGCCGGTACCTACATGCGCGATGGGGCCGTCGCCGCCGATCTTGGCGCCTGCGCCCACGGTGACATCCTCAGCCAGGATGCAGCGCTTGACCACGGCACCTGCCTTGACCACGACGCCATCCATCAGGACAGCATCCTCGACCGTTGCGCCCTCTTCCACCACGACACCGGCGCTCAGGACCGAGTGCTTGACGGTGCCGTAGATCTTGCAGCCCTCGGTGACGAGGGAGTCCTGCACCACGGCGCGGGGGCCGATCTTCTGTGCGGGCAGAACGGGGTTGCGGCTGTAGATCTTCCACTTCTTGTCGAAGATATCAATGCCGGAGTTCTCGGGGTCCAGGACCTCCATGTTGGCTTCCCACAGGCTGTCGATGGTGCCGACGTCGCGCCAGTAGCCTGCAAAGTGGTAAGCGTACATCTTGCGGCCATCCCGCAGCAGGGCGGGGATGATATTCATGCCGAAGTCGTTCTTGGAGTTGGGGTCCGCCTCGTCCTCTTCCAGATACTTCTTCAGGACATCCCAGTTGAAGATGTAGATGCCCATGGAAGCCAGGTTGGATTTGGGTACCGGGGGCTTCTCCTGGAACTCGGTGATGCGGTCATCCTCGTCGGCCACCATCAGGCCGAAACGGGAAGCCTCTTTCCAGTCCACTTCCATAACGGCCACAGAGAACTCCGCGCCTTTCTCTTTGTGGAAGCGGAGGAAATCGGCGTAATCCTGCTTGCAGATCTGGTCGCCGGACAGGATGATGACATACTCCGGGTCATAGTTGTCGATGAAGCTGATGTTCTGGTAGATGGCGTTTGCAGTGCCCTTGTACCAGTCGGTACCCTTGGCCTGCTCGTAGGGGGGCAGGGTGTGCACGCCGCCGTACAGACGATCCAGATCCCAGGGCTGGCCGTTGCCGATGTACTCGTTCAGCTTCTGGGGCTGGTACTGCGTTGCGATGCCAACGGTATCAATGTTGGAGTTGACGCAGTTGGACAGCGGGAAGTCCACGATGCGGTATTTGCCGCCAAAGGACACCGCCGGTTTTGCCGTTTTCTGTGTCAGCGCGTACAAGCGCGAGCCACGTCCGCCGGCAAGGATCATTGCCACGATTTCTTTTGCCATAGCTATATTCTCCCCTTTAAACATTTCCTTATATTTGGGTGGAAATGGTTCAACAATGTAAAAGCTTACTCCTTGGGCGCCGCCGCTTTTTTGGCGCGGGGCTTACGGGCGGGCTTTGCAGCGGGCTCTGCCTCGGCGGCGGTTTCGGCCTTGGATTTGCGGCCACGCTTGGCCGGGGTCTTTTGTTCCGCAGCGGCTTCTGCCTTGGCCGTCTTCTTCACGGTCTTTTTGGGCTTTTCCTCCGCGGGCTTTTCAGCCTTGGCCTTGGTGGTGCGGGTGGTTTTCTTTGCGGTCGCCTTCTCTGCCTTTTCCGCAGCCTTGTCCTCCGCTTTCTTGCGGGGGGAGCGCTTTGCAGGCACCTCAAAATAGAGGGTGCTCATGGGCGGCAGGGTGATGGTGATACTCTGCTCAAAGCCGTGCAGCGGCTTCTTCTTGGTGCGGACCGCCTTGTTGTGGACAGCACCGGAGCCGCCGAATTCCGCATCATCACTGTTCAGGATCTCTTTATAAGTACCGGAGACCGGGGCACCCAGCGTATAGCCCTCGCGCAGGACGGGGTTGAAGTTGCAGACCACCAGCACCTGCTTGCCGGCGGCATCCTTGCGCAGGAACGCCACCACGCTCTGCTGAGAGTCGTCCGGGACGATCCACTGGAAGCCCTCCCAGCTGTAATCGATCTGCCAGAACGCAGGCGTGTTCTTGTAGAACTTGTTCAGCGTCTTGACATAGTTCTGCAGCTCGGTGTGCTTATCGTAATCCAGCAGCATCCAGTCCAGCGGCTTTGTCTCGTTCCACTCGGTGAACTGACCGAACTCCTGGCCCATGAAGAGCAGCTTCTTGCCCGGGTGGGCCAGCATATAGCCGAAGAACGTGCGGAGGTTTGCAAACTTGGCCTCGTAATCCCCCGGCATCTTGTTGATGAGGCTGCCCTTGCCGTGCACGACTTCATCGTGGCTGATGGGCAGGACGAAATTCTCGCTGAACGCGTAGAAGAAGCTGAACGTGACCTTGTTGTGATTGCCCGCACGGAAGAGCGGGTCGGTCTTCATGTAGCTGAGCATGTCGTTCATCCAGCCCATGTTCCACTTGAAGTTGAAGCCGAGGCCGCCATCCGAGACAGGCTTGGTGACCAGCGGCCAGGCCGTGGACTCCTCGGCGATCATGTACTTGTGGGGATGGCGGCCCAGCACGGTGCTGTTCAGCTTGCGCAGGAACGCGACGGCCTCCAGGTTTTCCTTGCCGCCGTCCTTGTTGGGCTCCCACTCGCCCTGCTTGCGGTTGTAATCCAGGTACAGCATGGATGCCACGGCGTCCACCCGCAGGCCGTCGATGTGGTACTGCTCCAGCCAGTACAGCGCGCTGGAGATCAGGAAGCTCTGCACCTCATTGCGGCCAAAGTCGAACACCATGGTGCCCCACTCTTTATGCTCGCCGCGCTTGGGGTTGGGGTCCTCGTAGCAGGGCTCGCCGTCAAAGCGGTAGAGGCCGAACTGGTCCTTGGGGAAGTGGGCAGGCACCCAGTCCATGATGACGCCGATGCCGGCCTGATGGAGCTTGTCCACAAAGGCCATCAGGTCTTTGGGGGTGCCGTAGCGGCTGGTGGGGGCAAAATAGCCCGTGACCTGGTAGCCCCAGCTGCCATCGAACGGATACTCCATGACGGGCAGCAGCTCCACATGGGTGTAGCCCATCTCGGTGATGTACGGGATGAGCTGGTCTGCCAGCTCCGAGTAGTTGTAAGGGACATTGCCCTCTTTGGTCTTCCAGCTGCCCGCGTGCATCTCGTAGATGTTCATGGGACCGTTGATCACGTCAGCTTTCTTCTGGGCGGCCTGCCAGCTCTCGTCATGCCAGGCATAGCCGTTCAGGTCGTAGACCTTGCTGCCGTTGGACGGGCGGGTCTCGGCGTGGAACGCGTAGGGGTCGGCCTTATAGACCAGATCCCCCGCGCGGGTGGTGACGCAGTATTTGTACACGTCGTATTCTTTCATGCCCGGGATGAACAGCTCCCAGACAGAATCGCCGTCTACTTTGCGCATCGGGTGGCTTCCCGGTTTCCAACTGTTAAAATCGCCCACCACGCTGATGGCCACGGCATGCGGTGCCCAGACGCGGAATACCACGCCCGTCTCCCCGGCCCGCTGCTCAATGTGCGCGCCAAAGTAGCGGTACGCTTCACAGTTATTGCCCTGCTTGAACAAATACACAGGCAGGTCCGATGGACTGCTGTGGATCTTTTCCTCAGTCGGTTTCATAAACGCTCCTCCCCGTATCGGCTGCCGGATGGCAGTCTGATACCTTTTACTCTATTATATTAAAAAATTATTTCCGATTTTGCAAGGCTTTTTCCATAAAATGTACCATAATCTTTTCCTTAATATTTTTCTTATATATACAAACTCGCCAATTTTAAACGAGAAATATCAGCAAACCTGACAGAAACCGGACAAAAAAGAAACATCCGTCCCTTTTTGTGCGGAAATTGCACAGAAAGAAACGGATGTTTTTTCTTAAAATTTACCAGCGCTGCCAGCGGCTCAGTTCACAACGTAAACATTGACCTGGATGGCGCCATTGATGACCGACTCGGCGTAGGTCTCATAGAACAGATCCACAAGGATGTGGCCGTTCTGCAGGGCAATGCCGGTATCGGTGGCCACCGCGTAGCCGTAAACAAAGCTGCCATCGGTGGAGGTGATATACAGCAGGGTACCGTAAGGGATGACACTTGGGTCCACGGCCACGGTGCCATAGCCCAGGCCTAAGCCGGACGAGCCCTTGCCGCTCTTGGAATAATAGCCGGTGGCCTTGCCCGTAAGCACCTGGCTGTAGGAGGACGGCGGGTTGGTGGTGCCGTCCGGGCCGGTCAGGGGCGAAACGGGAGCGCCCGCGCCGTAGGTCTTGACCACATGGTTCGTGGGCTCCGCGGTGGTGGTCACATCCACCACCATGCTGTTCTCCAGCTCGCCGTCCACATAGCGCTCACGGGTGGTAACGGTCTGCTGGCCCTCCGAGCCATGCTGGAGGGTGGTGGTGCGGCCGGTGTTGCGGAAGTACAGGCTGGTGTAGACATACTCGGTATCGTAGGGGATGGTCTGGGTCTCCACCTTGTCCTGATAATCCACACGGTGCACCACGATCTTGCTGCCCACCGTGACCAGATCGTTGAGGGCAGGCTCCGTGTAGTCGTCGGCATCCAGCGTGATGCCCGCGCGCTCCAGCGCGTCGGCCACGGTGCCGACGGCCATCCTGACGGAATACTCCTGCCCGTCCGCCTGAATGCTGACGGCGAACGCGCGCTCAATGTTCAGGGAAGCAAGGTTGCCGCTGAACGCAGTGTAGTAGACGTTGTCGCCTTTCTCGGCCTCAATGCCGGAAAGGTTCATCACGCGGGCCGTGTCACTCTCAGCCGAGGTGAGGACCACCTGCCGCTCACCGTGGGAGTCGGTGACGTAAGTCAGGCGCAGATTCGCGGCGGTCACAGCCAGCGTGAACACAAGGCACGCCGCCATGACGCAGAACGCCAGCACACGGTGAGAGACTGCACGGCTGCAGTCCGTGATTGCTTTTTTAAATTTGACGGAAGCGATACGAGACAACTCCTCTCTTTTCATCATTTTGGTTCCGGGAGCCGGATGCAGGCATCCATTGCTCCACGCGCAGGCAGTACCCGCCTGTGCTCGGGCCGTCTTCGGACGGAATTTCACTTCATCTTTGTGAATTTTTATACGCTGCAACGTCTGTTGGTTCGTTGAGCGGGCATTATTTTAGCAGACTGAGCCCGATTTGTCAAATCCGCCGTCTGGACTTTGTTAGATGCTTGACATAGTTCTTTGTGCAATTTGCACAGTGTTTTCCCTGAAATATATTATTTTAGAGTATTTCTTTCTGATTTTCGCACAAAATAGTTGTCTTATTCGTTCATAATTTTTTAACATCTAAATTTGATTTTCCGGGGGTAAAATTGCAGTTTCAAAGCCCGTTTTAGTGACTGCAAACCGACCGCAAACGGCCAATTTCCGCACAAATTCGGCACTGATTTTTTGTAAAAATCAACGCCGAATTTCTTTTGAATTTCTCGCTAAAAATGGCGTTTAGCAAAATGCCGAAACGTAAAAACACGTAATAAAAAAATATGCACTTCCGCCTTGGCCGCCGCTCTGGTAGAATCGGGCCAGCAACCCGGGAAGCACCGCCCTGCGGCCGCAGGCAAACCCCATGGGAGATACATTATGAGATACATTATATAATAGAGAGGAGGTCCCATGGCCCTAAAAGCCTATTCCCTCGCCCGGGACGGAGCACTGCACCTGACTCCGCATTTCCGGGTGCGGGAGTTCGCCTGCCGGGATGGTTCCGACCCCATTTTTGTGGAGGAAGAACTGGCCGCCCTGCTGGAAGCCATCCGTCTGCATTTCGGGTGTCCGGTGGCCATTACCAGCGGGTTCCGCACCGCCGCCCACAACGCTTCGATCCCCGGCGCTTCGCCCCACAGCCAGCATCTGTACGGGCGGGCCGCTGATTTCCGGGTGGAGGGCGTCAGCGTGGCGGAAGCCGCCGCCTACGCTGAGACCCTGCTGCCCGGCAAAGGAGGCATCGGGCGCTACCCGCCCCGCAAAGGCCGCGCCTGCGGCTGGGTACATCTGGACACCCGCAGCACCAAAGCCCGCTGGACGGGCTGAGAGCGGCCCATCCAGCGATTTGAAATTTACCACCAAAATAAGAAAGGAGAACCCTCTATGAAAAAGCCCTGCAAGATCTCTGCCTCTACCATGGCCCGCACCGCCGCGCTGGCGCTGGCCCTGACCAACCAGCTGCTGAGCTGTACCGGCCATTCCGTGCTGCCCATCGAGTCCGAACAGCTGGAGCAGCTGGTAAGCACCGGCATCACGGTGGCAGCGGCGCTGGTGAACTGGTGGGAGAACAACAGCTTCACCCCCGAAGCCATTGAGGCCGACCAGTACCTGACCCGTCTGAAGCAGAAATAACGGCACAAAAAAGCACCCCGAGGCTGATATTGCCCCGGGGTGCTTCTGCTTGCACCGTAAAAAGAGCTTATTTCATTTCCCAAACGACATCTTCCGCAGCCACATGGTTTGCCTGTGCGGCATCGTGTGCATCGGCAGCCTTTGCAAAGCTGCCCGTGGTAACGGACATTGCCGCCAGCACCAGCATGGCCAGGGCGCAGCCCAGCAGCCGGATGGTCATTCCATTCACATTACCGTTCATCATTTCCAAGCTCCTTTTCCTCAGGCCGCCCGGCGGACACCATTCCGCCCGGGTCAGCACCCATTTTCCTGGCTGCGAGCCCCCTCTATTGGCCCGCAGCGATCCCAGACACGAAAAAAGCCCAGAGTGAACACACTCCAGGCTCCATTGTCTGCGTTAAGTTCATGATAGCGCTCCGGGCAGGTTTTGTCAAGAAAAATGAAGAGCTTTCACCTCACAGCATTCTTGCATCCATCTCATTTGTCTGCCCCCGCGCAAAACGCCCCGAAACCGTGCGGTCTCGAGGCGTTTCTTTTATGATTATAACGTATACAAGGCAACCGAGGGCTTTTCTGCTAATACAAGCTTCATTCGATACTGCTCCTTTCGCAAAAAAATTAGCAGCCAAGCACCGAAGCACATGACTGCTCTGTAAGGAACGGTATTCTGTTTTAGGTCTACAAACTGGAATTTATATAATTATTCCTCTAACTTTCCCTATTTTACAGGCTTTCCCGCCTGTTCATTAGTGAAATGATATGTAGTTTCCCTTATTTTTGCCCTTATGAGATAATCACAAGGGAAATAAGGGAAATTTTTTAGTCATTGCCTACCACTTTATCAAGAAGCCGAACCGATTTTCGTTTCGCATCTCTTGTGGAGTGAGCATAGACGTTCATTGTGGTACTGACATCTGAGTGTCCTAACAATTCCTGCACATCTTTTGGGGCAGCTCCATTTGCTAAAAGGTTGCTTGTATAGGTGTGACGTAACTGGTGGAAATGAAAGCCTTCAAATCCCTCTAATGTTTTTGCTACCTTTCTGCATACCGTTCCCAAAGTAGTCGGAAGTTCCAGACAGCCATCAGGTCTTAAGCAGACGAAAGAAATTTCTTTATAATCTGCCGGGACTTCCTCTGTTCTGTCTAAGCAATAATACTCGTAGTACACTCTGTTTTTCTCTTTGACCTCTTTGTAGTAGTTCGTGTGATAAAGTTCTCCGTACTGCATTCGATTCTTTAACTGCTCTTTCCGGGCATTACGGAAAATCTCTACCAGCGTATCTCCAAAATCAACAATCCTCACTTTTTTCCGCTTGGTTGGTCCGATGATATATTTGCGCTTTGAGCCATCATATCGGATGCTGCGTCTTATGGTAAGGCATTGTTCTTCCAGATTTACGTCCTGCCACGCCAAACCGCAGGCTTCTCCAATACGAAGCCCGGCATAATAGGCTATCTGGATTGGAAGTATTGCGGCTGGGTTCTTTTTTTGAAGATACGCAAGCAGTCTTTCATAATCTTTTCGTGAAATTGGTTGGATATTTCCGTCCATGTCCTCATCCGAAAACAAATCAACTTCGTCCGTCTGATACCGCAGTTTAATATACTGCATAGGATTGAACGTAATATACTGTTTTGGAAATACTGCAAAGCGGAATGATTGCTGCATGACTGCGGAAAAAGAATGGATGTAGTCTTTGCTGTAACCCTTTTTCTCTTTTCCATCGGGATGAACTCCCCCGAAGGAAAGCAAATCAAAGAAGGATTGCAAATGCTCAGAGGTTACATTTTTTAATTTCCGTTCTGCCAGCGGATGTTTCTTAATATTTCGGATTGTTCCGAGGTAATTCTCCACCGTACCATTGCTGAGCGTACCTGTTTTTAATTCCTCCTCTGCCCACACATCCAGAAGTTGTCCGACTGTGAGATTTTCCGCTTTGGCAACAAATTTCTTTTTCTCATAATCATCCATTGCCTGACGGAGCAGTTTTTCAGTTTCACTTTTGCTTTCTGTTCCAACGCATTCTTTCTGAACAAGATTGCCGCTTGCGTCCTCTACATAGAAGCGGTAGTACCATTTCTTTCCTTTTTTTCTTACAGATCCTTTTGCCATAATCGTATGTCTCCTTTCGATATTAGACAATCGGAACTGATGAAATGCTTCGTGCGTGTAAGTATATCATAACTCCGGTTGTCTTACTATACCGATTCGGAATCTTCGTATAAGACTTCTGATAAAAGATTTGCAAGCCTTTGTTCTGCTGTTTTTGGTTTCTTGGAATAGAGCCTTACAACGTCTGCCATCTCATTAAGAGCATTGATGGTAGGAGTGATTTCCCTTAAGAACATAATCTCATTATATTCCTCATTCGATTCAAACCCTATTGTTTTGGCAATATCCGTCTGACCATCATTCCCCTTGAAGTTTTTGCAGGCGAACTGGAAGGAATCCAAAAACAGACCATATTGTTTTAACATCAGCAGTAATAAATCTTTTGAAAAAGCATCTTCTTCTTTGGTAAGGGCAAGCGGTAACTGTTCCAGAATATCTCCCATCGCATCACGAATCTGTAACTCTCTCTTATCCGTAATGTCGGTTTCATATTCGTCTGTTTCCCCTTTGAGCCATTCCACAGATACATGGAGTGCTTCCGAAAGACCTTCCAGCACCATTTTTTTCGTATTGTCAATCGAACCATTCTCATAACGCAGGATTGTAGAAGCGGTAACTCCCATCTTTTCTGCGACATAAGGCTGTGTCAGATTCAATTCCAGACGGCGCTGTTTTATTCTGCTGCCTATCAGCTTGCGTAGTTCTTTATCTTTCATGCTGACTGCCTCCTTTTTCGGTATGTATGAATTATAGCATTGTTTCTCTAAAATTGCAATATGCAATATAAAAATTGTTTTTAATATTTCGTAACGCTTGACAAAAAGATTTGGAAGGGATATACTTACATCACAAGAATTGCATAATGCAATTTACAGGGAGGTGATTATATGACGCAAAGAAAAATTGCATTATCCATCGAAGAAGCTGCCGACTATACGGGAATCGGCAGAAACACCTTAAGACAGCTTGTAGAATGGAAGAAACTTCCGGTATTAAAGGTTGGTCGTAAAGTCCTGATTAAAACCGATATTCTGGAAATGTTTATGGAAGCGAATGAAGGTCGTGATTTGAGGGATAGAGGAAATGTAAAAGCCGTAACAAGAACTGCGGCAAATTAAAAAGGCGGCTTCCAAAGAAACCGCCAAAGGTTCTATCAGACCGAAGCCATGATATACCTACACGCAAGAAGATTATACCATGTGCTTCTTCTGATACGCAACCGAGAACTTATGTTTGCAAAAGAAAGGGGAATGTAATAATGGCAAAATCAACAAAAAGTTATGAAGAACGAATGCTTGAAATGGAAAAGAAGGAACAGGAAAGCCTTGAAAAAGCAAAACGATATGCAGCACAGAAGAAAGAACTTCTAAAACGAAAGAAAGCCGAAGAAAGTAAAAAACGAACCCATAGGCTCTGTCAGGTTGGCGGTGCGGTGGAATCCGTTCTTGGTGCGCCTATTGAGGAGGAAGACATCCCAAAGCTGATTGGTTTTCTGAAAAAGCAGGAAGCCAATGGGAAATTTTTCTCAAAGGCAATGCAGAAAGAAACAAATACTGATATGGAGGAAGTGTAATGACGGAGGGGATGAGTTTTTCATTCCCTTCATTGCTTTTTCATGAAGGGCGCATTTATGGACAACCAGAGGTCGTCCCAATAAGTTTGCCACAAGTGGCAACCGGTCTGCGCTCACGCTTGCCGGGCTCGTTCCGTCGGCGGGGCTTTCAGCCAGACCTGCTCATGCCGCAGGAGGCACTCTTCGCCAGAGAGGCGCATTCCATGCAGGCTGCTATGCGCAGGGCACTCTTACGCAGAGGGCGTTCCGGCAATGCTGCTTTTTCTAAAACTGAAAGCAATGTTGCCGGAAATCTATGCCGGATACGTCAGAAAGGAGGAATCCAGACATGGCGATTTTTCATTACACAATCAAAATAGTCGGACGAAGTAAAGGGAAATCTGTTATCTCCGCTTCCGCATATCTCAATGGGGATGTGATGAAAAACGAGGAAACCGGGAGAATCAGTTATTACACTTCTAAAAAAGAAGTGGTCTACACCAGTCTTATGATGTGTGAAAACGTACCTCCTGAATGGCAGATAGTACTAGAAGAAAATATAAAACGCTTTCAAAAATCTGTCCGATACAAAAGATCAGAAGATAAAGAAGCTACTTTAGAAAAATTTAAAATCACATTTCAGAAACAAAGGTTATGGAATGAGGTATTGAAGATTGAAAAAAATGCAGATGCCCAACTTGGCAGGTCATTTGAATTTGCCCTTCCCAAAGAATGGAACAGACAGGAACAAATTCAATATACAACTGACTATATTCAAAAAACTTTTGTAGATAGAGGAATGTGTGCTGATTGGAGTATCCACGATAAAGGGGATGGCAACCCCCATGTTCATCTTCTTCTGACTATGCGTCCTTTTAACCCGGATCATTCTTGGGGAAAGAAAGAAGTCAAGGATTGGGATTTTGTCAGAGATAAAAACGGAAATATCGTGATTGATGAATCCCATCCGAACTGGTGGCAGGATAAGAAAAACCCTGACCGTCATGGAATCCGTATCCCTGTATTAGACGAAAACGGAATTCAGAAGATTGGTGCAAGAAACCGCCTGCAATGGAAACGGGTGCTGACCGATGCTACCGGATGGAACAATCCAAAAAATTGTGAACTGTGGCGGAGTGAGTGGGCAAAGGTGTGTAATGAACATCTTCCTTTGCATAATCAGGTCGATCACCGTTCTTATGAAAAACAGGGAAAACTCCAGATTCCTACCATCCATGAAGGCGCTGACGCAAGAAAGATTGAACAAAAGTTTCTTGCCGGGCAGGAAATAAAAGGTTCGTGGAAAGTAGCGGAAAATCAAATCATAAAACAACAAAACACGTTATTGCAAAAGATACTGGACACCTTTGGAAAAGTATCGGGTGCATTATCATTATGGAAGGAGCGATTAAATGACATTAGAAGAAAGCCGGGAAATTATACCCTTAATGGAATCCATGATTGGGCAAATCGAAGAACAGCAGACCTTAATGGCAGAAATGATTCTGGAAATGCAGAATCGGGACACCCAACTCTCTCTTATGCAGGAACAGAATCAGAAATTGCAAAAATTAAACAGCGAGTTATCCGAGCTGCTCAACATTTTGCCAAATACCGAGGAACTGCTTTCCAAGATGGAAGAACAGAAAACGAAGATAGAACTTTTGGAAAACGAAAATCAGCAATGGCAGAAATTGGTACAGAAGCTGAACAGCGAAAACAGTTTATTACTGAAACAGAACACCGAATTGCTGAACTGGAACAGCAGATAGAGAAAGGACGTGATATAGATGAACGAATCCAGAGAATCAAAGAACGCCGAACAGTTGGAAGAACTTCTCCTCTTGACCGAGGAGATACAAGAAGAACTGGAACAGAAAGACCAGCTTATCGTGGAACTAAAGACGCAGCTCAACGAATCTCTGACCTTGAACGAGAAATTAAACAAAGAGAACAGAGCCGGGAATATTCAAGCATTAAAGAACGACTTGAAGCTAGCAGACAGAGCATTGCGGAACGAGAAAGAGAAGCTGCGAAGCGCAAACGTCACGATAGGGGAATGTCAAGATAAAATACGATGCTTAACACAACAACGGGATTATGCCCGGACACATCAGAAAATCGTAGAGATACCGGTAGAAAAGCCGGTACCCTATGAAAAATGTGAAGCCTGTGACCGGACAGCCTATCAGAATGAAAAAGCGAAATACGAAACACAAAAAGAGCGACTTGCAGGACAGTATAAAGCAAAAACGGTAATGTTCCAAAAAACCTTGTTCCTTCTTGCATGGTATTCGCTGACAACCACTCTTTTTCAGGCAGTACAGTCAGATGTGTTTCTTTCCGATTGCAAATCATTCTTCCATGATGCAGCGTCATTCATACAAACTTTTATCGGTTGGACGATTGAGGTCGGGCAATCTGTGGCACAGATTAGCACAAAAATTCCAAATCCTTTTATAGCCGGAATGGTATATTGGATATTGCTAATATTGATTGTAGGAATATGTGTGGCAGGAACAGGGATACTGGCGATACTGATAGAAATAAAGGTTATAGAATTATATAGGGAAAAGTGTTGGGATGTCATTACTCTACTGATGATACTGACAAGTGCTGCTGTCATCATTTATTTTGGAGAAGCAATCAAAAAAGCACTGTCAGTAAATCTTCTATTGCTTTTTGTACTTTTGCAGGGCGCATATGTTGGACTTAGGTGTTATTTAGAATCGTACCTTGAGAAAAGAAACTATTAAGCATTTTTTACAAAGCTATGTACAAAATCATTCTAAAATTCCCATTCAATAATACGATTGAGAAAACCTCTCTGATACAGTATAATAAAGTGTTAGGGAGGTATCTCTATGAAGGAAAAAATACTAATCATTGAAGATGATTTTACGATACAAACACAGCTTAAAACTCTTTTGTATGGGAATGGATATGAAGTATTTGCAGTTACGGATTTTTCCCAAACAATAGAGCAGTTAAAAGAAGCTGCACCACATCTGGTTATTCTGGATATAAAACTTCCGGGGAATAACGGTTTTGAAATATGTTCTCAAATTCGCACTTTTTCAGATATTCCGATTGTATTTGTAACAAGCAGCAATACAGATATGGACGAACTAAACAGCATTATGCTGGGTGG
Organism: Faecalibacterium sp. OF04-11AC; assembly: GCF_003460645.1. NCBI lineage: Bacteria > Bacillati > Bacillota > Clostridia > Eubacteriales > Oscillospiraceae > Faecalibacterium > Faecalibacterium sp. OF04-11AC. The sequence goes on from NZ_QTVP01000005.1 coordinate 103,893, forward strand.
AGATGCGTTTATCACAAAGCCTTATAATCCTGCTATTCTTCTTGCTAAAATTGCTGCATTGTTAAAGAAAGCCTACCGTTCCTCTCAAACAGAAATTTATATGTGGAAAGAAGCTACCCTGCATTTGGAGAGTAGCATGATAGAGTACAAAGGACAGAAAGCAGAATTGACAAAGAATGAATTGAAAATCCTCTACTACCTTTTTAAGAACGCTGGAAAAATCTGTTCCAGAAATGATATTGTGGATTTTCTTTGGGATAATCAGCTTTATGTTGATGATAATGCCCTAAGTGTCAATATTACCCGTATTCGTGACAAACTGGCAACAATCGGACTTGTAGATTTCATTAAAACAAAACACAGGCAAGGATATACATTATGAATGGAAAACAATATTTGAAAAATCAACTCCCCGTTATTTTAATCAATCTGCTGGGTATGCTTGCCTTTGCCTTGTTCCTGATTGCAAGCGATAATCCTATCCAAACAGTCCTGTTTATTCTTGCGGTCTGGTCGATTGTCCTTGTTTTATCTTTGCTGACTTTTTATTTCTCACGAAAAAAGTATCTGAATAAATTGCTCAATATGACGGAGCAATTAGAAGAACGATATTTATTGCCGGAAATCATGCAAGTGCCGGAAAGGGCTGATGAACAGGTTTTTTACCAGATTATGAAAATGGCTGAAAAATCCATGTTGGAACGGATTGGCGAAGTACAGAGGGAACGCAGGGAATATAAAGAATACATTGAACAATGGATACACGAAGTAAAAACACCAATTACAGCTATGAAGCTGCTGTGTGAGAATAACCGTTCTCCCTTTTCCAGAGAGGTATTGGCAGAGTTAGAGAATATCAATCAATATACAGAACAGGCACTTTACTATGCCAGAAGTGAACACGCTGAAAAAGACTATTCTGTCCGTGAAGTCAATTTATGCGATGTTGTGAATAGTGCAATCGCAGATAATAAGTATCTTTTGCGTCAAAGTAATATGTCAATTCAGATAGACGATATAGAAACAATGGTTTACACTGATGAAAAATGGGTGCGGTTCATCTTAAATCAGATTATCGGTAATGCAATCAAATACCATGCAGAGCAGCCTATTTTGCACTTTGGGGCAACAAAAACGAATGACAAGATTGTGCTATCTATCAGCGATAATGGGATAGGTATTCCTAAAAGTGATTTACCCCGTATTTTTGAAAAAGGATTTACAGGTCAGAATGGGCGAACCGGGAAAAATTCTACTGGAATTGGCTTATATCTTTGCAAGCGTCTATGTGATAAACTGGGAATAGGACTTACTGCTTATTCCGAAAACAGAGGAACAACGATTTCACTTATCTTTCAAATGAATGATTTTATTATCGGAGTGCAGGGCTGACAGGTTCTGCACTTCTTACATTTTTGTAAGAACTGTGTAAGAAAACTTGATACAAAAAATGAGATACTCCATTTACAATATGGGTATGGAACAGTTAAGGAGGTTTATCCGATGAATACAATTTTGAAGCTGGAGCATATCCAGAAATATTATGGCAATGAGGGGAATATTACCAAAGCCATTAAAGATATTAGTTTTTCTGTGGAAGCCGGAGAATTTCTCGGAATTATGGGTGCGTCCGGTTCTGGAAAGACAACGCTGCTAAACTGTATTTCTACGATTGATACCGTAAGTGCAGGGCATATTTTTTTAGAGGGAACAGATATAACGGAAATCAAACCAAAATTCCTTGCCCGCTTTCGCAGAGAGAATTTAGGTTTTGTATTTCAAGACTTCAATTTGCTGGATACATTGACAATTTCAGAAAACATTGCACTGGCATTAGCAATCAATAAAGTCCCTGCAGGGATTGTAGAACCCCGCATTTTGGATATAGCCGGAAAGCTGAATATCAGCGATATTCTAAACAAATATCCTTATCAGGTATCGGGCGGTCAAAAACAGCGTTGTGCCTGTGCAAGAGCAATTATCAACAATCCGAAACTCTTATTGGCAGATGAACCGACAGGAGCATTAGACAGCCATTCCTCACAAATGCTGCTGTCTACCATTCAAAGTATCAATGAACAGCTTAGGGCGACAATTCTTATGGTAACTCATGACGCTTTTACCGCCAGCTATGCCAACCGTATTCTTTTTTTGAAAGACGGAGAAATCTTTATGGAACTGCGCAAGGGCAACGACAGCAGAAGTGCTTTTTTTGATAAAATTCTGAATGTCCTTACCATGATTGGAGGGGGACAGAGCCATGTATGCTAAACTTGTTTTCAGAAATGCAAAACGGTCTGTAAAAGACTATCTGGTCTACATTGTCACAATGACAATCTGTGTTACCTTGTTTTATGCGTTCTTGTCTATTTCCAGTAGTTATTATAGCCCGGATATAGGCAGCGAGTATGATTTTACTCTGTTAAGTGACGGAATGAAAATTGCAATCTGCATGATAACATTGCTGTTGTTATTTTTGATACGGTTCGTCAATCATTATATGCTAAGACGGAAGCAAAAAGAGTTTGCTGTCCAGTCCATTATGGGAATGGAACAAAAAACTATTGGCAGGATTTTCTTTGCAGAAACACTGATTATGGGTATGTTTTCCATTTTGATTGGTATTTTTTGCGGTGTATTTTGTTCTCAATTCATTACCGCAATGCTCCTTACTGCTTATGGAAAGCCTTATGAAATCTCATGGACATTATTCCCGGATACCGTTTTGTTGACAGTGGTATTTTTTGTGGCAAGTTTTTTTGTGGTAGGAATTTTCAATACCCGTACCATTCAGAAAACAAAAATTATTGATATGCTTTCCGCAGAGAAAGAGAACGAACCAGAGCTAAAAAAGAGCCGCTTCATTTCTGTTGTAGTAGTCCTCTTTGAAGTATTTACCGTATGGGGATTGATTGCAGGAATACAAAAGGTCTGGTTTTATTATGACACCCGCTTTGCGTTTCCGGTGCAGCTTATGTTTTGGGGAAATATTCTTTTTCCGCTGCTTACTTTGCTGTGGTCGATATTTTGCATAATCAGAAAGAAAAAAAGAGAATGTTTCATTGCTGGTTTGCTGATATGTTCTGTATTGAATGCTTTTACAGCAGCCAGCGTTGCAGCATTAACAAATAAATATTATCTGCCTTTAGGTGGTGGAACGCTCAATCAATATCTGCTTTTTGTTGTGATTGACTTACTTTTCTTCATTTGTGCCTTCATTTATCTTACCAGTGGTTTGATTGTAGCATGGAAAGAAAAATCGCCAGAACACCGATACCATGAGGAAGCACTTTTCTTTTTCGGACAGATTACCTCAAAGCTGAATACGACCAGCAAGACTATGGCAGTCATTTGTATCACTTTGGTATTAGCAATTTTCATGTTCGTTGCAGCCCCTATTTTGACGGGCTGGTCGTCTGGTTATTTGGATATACGCTCTATGTATGATGTGCAGGTATATTCGAGATACAATGATGTTTATGAAGAAGAAAATCTGCCACAGGACAGTTATGAAATCATTACTGATTTTCTGGCAGAACATAAAATAGATACAGACTATGATTGCACTTTCAATCTATATCTGCCAGAGAAAGACGATTTTCACAACAGACAGAAATATGATTTTCCGATTGTGGCAATTTCTTTAAGTGATTATAACACCATAAGGAAAATGTTGGGTTATGAACAGATTTCTCTGGGGGAAGATGAATTTACGACACAATGGGCGGCAATCGCCACCGAGGAAGAACGGGATAGCTTTTTGAAAGAGCATACCAGTATTTTGACAGACGCAGGAGAATTGACTCTTTCCGAGCAGTCCTATTATGAGGAAGCAATCGGAGAAACAGCGTACAATTCCTATACAGATATACTCTATGTACTTCCAGACAGTATTTGTGAAAAGCTGTTGCCGGTAATAAAAAACCGCTATATCACAACAGAAGAAAACATCTCCTATGAAAATGCAAGGGAACTGGAAAAATTTTTTACAGAGGAATACCCAGAGCAAGCAGAAAGCGGTGTTATGTATGGAATACGGTTCAGTACATTACAGAGGAACAGTACAATAGCAAATAATTTTGTTTTACAGGCTGCAATGCTTTATGGTGCTGTTGTATTGATGATTATATGTCTTACCGTACTTTCCTTGCAACAACTCTTAGACGCAGGACAATATAAATATCGCTTCTCTGTACTCCGAAAATTGGGGGTGGAAGAAAAGCATATCGGAAAACTTATCTTGCAACAATTAAGTGTTTGGTTTGGGCTTCCAATTATCACAGCAATCATTGTAGCTGCTGTTGTAATAGCTTACTTTATCCAAACCATATCAGCAGAAATTTCAGCCTATATCGGGTTTGGTGCATTGATGTTACAAATAGGGGCAACAATGGGCATTTTGGCAATTTTATTGATTTGTTATTTCATAAGTACATGGATTATTTTTAGGCATTCTGTTAATCCATAGAAAATATGTAATTATTGCATTTCGCACATTCTTTAAAGAGGGATAGCACTCTTAATGAACACTATCCCTCTTTCACTTAATAAAATTCTAATGAATCTTCTGCATCCACCCACATCTGTAAATTGCCCTCAAGATATAATCTTGCATATTCCAAAGGCTCATCCACAGCTAATGAAGTAAGTGCACATTCTGATCCATATGTGGTTTTTAAATCTTTTTCAGCTTCCCAGCAGTCAATGCGAAGCATATATCCAGCACTTGTGTAAACATCAATACTATCGTGATTTATGTTGTATTCTGCATAAATTGTTCTCATCGTATCTTATCTCCATTTTCTTTTGATAATCAGTAATAGAGTTAAATATCGAAAACATTTCAATCAGTTCACCATGTCGTTATTGTTATATGTTATACTGTGTTATGAAATTTTCTTTCCCTTAATTTTTCCCATATTAAGGTTCATGAAAGCTAATGGGAGAATGTAACACAAGGGAAAGAGTAAGGGAAAGTACACTTGCTACAAACTTAGTATTTTCAAGGGTTTGCGAAGAATTTGATAATCAAATATAACAGTTATTAAATTTCCTAAAATATGTGAAATATCAACTGAGATTTATAAAACCATTATCAATGTTCCTGCTGTAATCAGCATACATCCAATCAGGGATTTTGCAGTAAATTCTTCATGTAAGAAGATAAATGCCAAAATTAATGTAATAACAACACTTAATTTATCAATCGGAACTACTTTTGAAGCTTCGCCCACTTGCAATGCCTTGTAATAGCAAAGCCACGAAGCACCCGTTGCAAACCCGGATAATATAAGAAAAATCCAACTCTTTTTGCTGATTTCAGCAATTCCACTCTGTGCATTTGTGAGAAATACCATTCCCCAAGCCATTGCTACCACAACAACAGTTCTGATAGCTGTTGCAAGATTTGAGTTGACTCCATCTATGCCGACCTTTGCCAGTATAGAGGTAAGTGCTGCAAATATTGCAGATAGTAATGCAAATATTAACCACATACCATATTACCTCCTCAAATTCCGAGTTTTTGAGCTGTTCTTACTTTCTATTTTATCAGATATCGCCTACAGGTTCCATAGCTTCATAGCTCAAAATCTACACCATCCGGCGTAATCGAGGGTAATCCCCGTACCGAATCGTTCCATGTGTCCGGCAAACTGAGCAGCATAGAGAGAAGTCCTTTTCCTTTCAGGCTGAGACCCTGATCCCACAGGTGGTCAAAATGGGCTTGTCCACCAGTAATTTGACCACTGTAACCCATAAATTTCCGTTCAAATTCCATCAAAGCCGAACAGTCCAGGCAGAATTTTGGGTATAGAAAAAGCCCGGAAATAGCGTATTTCCGGGCTTTTTAGCGTTTTTAAGCTGTAGATTAGCGCTTGGAGAACTGAGGTGCATCGCTGGCACGGCTTTGCCGTGCGCGCGATGCTTTGAGCTGGATTCAAATGCGCGTCCGGCTCGCCCCTTACGGGGCAACCGCCGGACATGCGCAGTCGCGCTCCCCAGTCCAGCTGGGAAGCAGGCAATAAAAAAGCAGTTCTGCCGAAGCAGAACTGCAAAAGTGCGATAAAAGGGTAAATCAGCGCTTGCTGAACTGGGGAGCACGACGTGCAGCCTTCAGACCGTACTTCTTGCGCTCCTTCATACGAGGATCGCGGGTCAGGAAGCCAGCCTTCTTCAGAACAGAACGGTTCTCCTCGTTCTGCTGCAGCAGGGCGCGAGCCAGACCGTGGCGGATAGCGCCAGCCTGACCGGAAACACCGCCGCCGGAAACGCGGACGACGACGTCATACTTGCCCTCCAGGCCCAGCAGGACCAGCGGAGAACGGACGATCAGCTTCAGGGTCTCCAGACCGAAGTAGTTGTCGATATCACGATCGTTGATGGTGACTTTGCCGGTGCCGGTGTAAACGCGAACGCGGGCAACGGAATCCTTACGACGACCAGTGCCGTAGAAATAAGGTTTGGTTTCGTACATGTTCAATTGCCTCCTTCTTAGAACTCGATCTTCTCGGGCTTCTGAGCTGCGTGAGCGTGCTCGGCACCCTGGTAGCAGTGCAGGCGGGTCAGAGCCTTTGCACCGATGGTGTTAGAGGGGATCATGCCCTTGACAGCGTAGGTCATAGCCAGATCGCTGTTCTCAGCCATCAGCTTGCTGTACTGGACCTTCTTCAGGCCGCCGATGAACTTGCTGTGGGTGATGTGGAACTTCTGCTCGGCCTTCTTGCCGGTCAGGACAGCCTTGTCGCAGTTGATGACGACAACATAGTCACCGCAATCAACGTTGGGGGTGTAGTTAACTTTCTGCTTGCCGCGCAGCAGAACAGCAGCCTCAGCAGCGACGTGGCCCAGGCTCTTGCCGGCAGCGTCGAGCAGATACCACTTGCGCTCGACTTCAGCGGGCTTTACGAGAGTAGTGCTCATATCTATTTCCTCCTGATAAGTGTTTTGTACGGTTCAGGCGCCCTTTTGGGGCGCGAGTGTCAGTATACAACACAAAATAGAGCCTGTCAACACTATTTTTTGATTTTTTCAGCGTAAATTTTTAAATCTTTCAAAATCTCCTGTTTTCTCTTGAAATCTCTTGATTTCAGATTTTGGATTTTTTGTTTCTTTTTTCGTGTCCGGAGCGCATTTTCTGCACGGTGGTGCTACAAATCCGCGGCCAGTTGTGTTATACTGTAAAGGTATATTGTTTAAAGGAGAATGTTCCATGTCCAAAGACCTCCACCAGCGCGACGCCGCACAGGCCCGCGGCTCCAAGCTCCTGCTCGCCATGGGCATCATCGTCCTGCTGGGCGCATTGGCCTATTTTATCCTCACCCTCGTGGTCAACCGCCGCACCCCGGCCAACCCCGACACCACCTACACCGCGGAGAATGGCGTGACCGTTTCTTACGAAAGCGGCATCTGGCCCGTCTGTGAGATGACCGAGGACGCCACGCTGGGCCATGCACTGGAGCTGGCCTCCGCTGCCGACAGCTCTGACGCCAATTATCAGGTGGTGCTGTTCCAGCGGGGCGACAAAGACACCTACGCTGATTTCATTCAGCAGTCAGAAAGCGACCTGAAAGAGGCCTATGGCGTCATCAGCCCCCGCAAGGTGAACCTGAGCGTGGACGGTGCCACCGTCACCGCCGTGCGGTGCGACATTCAAGCCTATTACGCAGTACTGGCCACCATCACCTACGACAGCGGCGATGTGGTCTATGTCTCCGGCCTGACCAAGCTGGCCTCCATCAGCGATATCGTCAACCTCGTGGAGAGTGTCCGCCTGTCCTGAGTTTTGAACCGAAAGAGGCGACTTTATGATGCCAAATCAAGTTTTTGAAAAACACGTCTGGGCCGAGATCGATCTGGACGCCCTGCGGCAGAATTTCCGGGCGGTCAAGCAGCGGGCCGGGGAGCTGCCCCTCTGCGCCGTTGTCAAGGCCGACAGCTACGGCCACGGGGCCGTGCAGTGTGCCCGGGTCTTTGCCGAGGAGGGGGCCGCCTGGCTGGCCTGCAGCTGCCTGGCCGAGGCATTGCAGCTGCGGCAGGCCGGGCTCACCCTGCCCATTTTGATTTTGGGCCATGTCTACGCCAGCTGCGCCGCCGACCTCATCCGGAACCACATCACGGTGGCCTGCTACTCTCTGGAACAGGCCGAGGCTCTGAGCAAAGCGGCCTGCGCGGCAGGCGGCCGGGTGCAGATCCATCTCAAGGCGGACACTGGCATGGGCCGCATCGGCTTTGCCCTCCGCACGGATTTTGAAAAGGCCGTCCAGGAGATGGGCCACGCCTGTCAGCTGCCGGGCCTTGCAATGACCGGCCTGTTCCAGCACTTTGCCGTGGCCGATGAGACGGACGAGGCCGATGTGGCCTACACCGCCGAGCAGCACGCCCTGTTCGTTAAGGCATTTCAGGCGCTGAAAACCGCCGGGCACGAGCCCGCCCTTGTCCACTGTGACAACTCCGCCGGGGTCATGCTCCACCCGGAATGGCCGGAGGGGCTGGAACGCTCCCGCTGCATGGCCCGCCCGGGCATCATCCTCTACGGCTTCGACCCCAGCAGCGCCGTCCGCTTCGGGCTGTTCCGCCCGGTGATGAAGCTCAAGACCGTGGTGAGCATGGTCAAGGAGCTGCAGCCGGGGCAGTCTACCAGCTATGGCCGCCGTTTTACGGCCGAAAAGCCTACGAAGATCGCTACCCTCTGCGCGGCTACGCCGACGGCTATCCCCGCCTGCTGAGCTGCGGGCAGGGCATCGTGGAGATCCACGGCAAGCCCTGCCCCGTGGTGGGCCGGGTCTGCATGGACCAGCTCATGGTGGACGTGACCAATGTACCGGACGTCCATGAGGACGACGAGGCCATCCTCTGGGGCGGCGCCGTCAGCGACAGCGCTGAGGACATTGCCCGCAAGACCGATACCATCTCCTATGAGGTGCTCTGCGGCGTGGCCCGCCGGGTGCCCCGGGTCTACTTAGAGCACGGCGAGATCATGGCCGTGGAAGACTGGATTCTCAACAACTAAATCTCTCGTTTGGAGGAACCAATGGCAAGAGACAACATCCGCAATTTCTGCATCATTGCACACATCGACCACGGCAAATCCACCCTCTCGGACCGTATTCTGGAGCTGACCAAGAGCGTGGACGAGCGCACCATGGAAGACCAGATCCTGGACAACATGGACATCGAGCGGGAGCGCGGCATCACCATCAAGGCCCGCGCCGTGACCATGAACTACACCGCCAAGGATGGCAAGACCTACGAGTTCAACCTCATCGACACCCCGGGCCATGTGGACTTTGCCTACGAGGTGAGCCGCAGCCTGGCCGCCTGCGAGGGTGCCATCCTGGTGGTGGACGCCACCCAGGGCGTGGAGGCCCAGACACTGGCCAACACTTATATGGCGCTGGAGCATGACCTGGAGCTGGTGCCCATCCTGAACAAGATCGACCTGCCCTCTGCCCACCCGGACGAGGTGGCCCAGGAGGTGGAGGACATCATCGGCCTGCCCTGCCTGGACGCTCCCCGCGTCTCCGCCAAGACCGGTCTCAACGTCGATCAGGTGCTGGAGCGGGTGGTCAGCGACATCCCCGCCCCCACGGGCGACCCGGACGCCCCCCTCAAGGCCCTGATCTTTGACAGCATCTACGACAGCTACAAGGGCGTCATCGTTTATATCCGCGTGTTTGAGGGCACCGTCAAGCCCGGCGACACCATCCGCCTGATGGCCACCGGGGCCCAGTTCACCCTGGTGGAGGTGGGCCACATGGGTGCCACCAGCCTGACCCCCTGCAGCCAGCTGCAGGCCGGCGAGGTCGGCTACCTGACCGCCAGCATCAAGACGGTGCAGGACACCCGCGTGGGCGATACCGTCACGCTGGCCAACAACCCCACCCCGGAGGCCCTGCCCGGCTACCGTCAGGTCAAGCCCATGGTCTTCTGCGGCATCTACCCCGCCGACGGTGCCAAGTACCCCGACCTGAAAGACGCCCTGGAAAAGCTGCAGCTCAACGACGCTTCCCTGACCTTTGAGCTGGAGACCAGCGCGGCTCTGGGCTTCGGCTTCCGCTGCGGCTTTCTGGGCCTGCTCCACATGGAGATCATCACCGAGCGTCTGGAGCGGGAGTTTGACCTGGACATCATCACCACCACCCCCAGCGTCCGCTACCGGCTGACCCTGACCGATGGCACCGTGGAGATGATCGATAACCCGTCCTCCTATCCGGACCCCTCCAACATCGTCAAGCAGGAGGAGCCCTTTGTGGACGTCCACCTCTACACCCCCAACGAGTATGTGGGTGCCCTGATGGACCTCTGCCAGCAGAAGCGCGGTGTGCTGGCTGACATGAAATACCTCGATGACGTCCGTGTGGACCTCCACTACGCCCTGCCGCTGGGTGAGATCGTCTACGACTTCTTTGACGCCATCAAGAGCCGGAGCCGCGGCTACGCCAGCTACGATTACGAGTTCAAGGAGTACCGCGAGAGCGACCTTGTCAAGCTGGACTTCCTGCTCAACGGCGACCCCGTGGACGCCCTCTCCATGATCGTCTTCCGGGACAATGCCTACGCCAAGGGCCGCCGCATCTGCGAGAAGCTGCGGGACAACATCCCCCGCACCCTGTTTGAGATCCCGGTGCAGGCGGCCATCGGCGGCAAGATCATTGCCCGCGAGACCGTCAAGGCCATGCGCAAGGACGTGCTTGCCAAGTGCTATGGCGGCGACATCTCCCGCAAAAAGAAACTGCTGGAAAAGCAGAAAGAGGGCAAAAAGAAGATGCGCCAGCTGGGCAGTGTCGAGCTCCCCAGCGAGGCCTTTACCGCCGTGCTCAAGCTGGACAGCGACGACGATTGATCTTAAAATTAAATTGCAAAGCGCAAGAAGCCCCGCGGTAGTAGCAATACCGCGGGGCTTCTTGTTGCGTTCATGAGAACCATGCACACATACTTCGTTCGTACTTTTTATTATATGCACCCTTACCAAAATGTCAAGAGCCACATGCCATTTACGCCAAACGTCCGCAATTGAAAAAGTCCAAAATTTTCAGTGATAGACCACCATGCCCAGCACTGCGGAGACTAGGATCATCGCAATGGGGGAGGGAGCTTTGCCTTTCCACTTCTGCCAGCCAAAATGGAGCAACAGCAGGGCCGCCAGAATGCCGATGCCCTGCCAGGCAGGGGCGGGGGTGTCCGCCAGCGTGGAGAAGCCCAGCAGACTGCTCAGGCCCATGGTGACGGCCGTGGCCAGAATGAGGGCCACCACACAGGGCCGGATGCCGGAGAGGAACGCGTTGACCCCCGCGTACTGCAACAGATTATGGATGAGCGCCGCAATGAGCAGGATGATGAAAAACGAGGGCAGCACCACCCCCAGCGTGGCGCAGATCGCCCCCGCCATACCGGCCTGCGAGGCCCCGATGAACGTTGCCATATTGATGGCCAGCGGCCCCGGGGTGGACTCCGACACAGCAATAAAACTCAAAAACTGCGTCTCCTCCAGCCAGCCGTGGAGAAGCACTTTCTCCCGGATGAGAGAGATCATGCCGTAGCCGCCGCCAAAGGAGACGGCACCGATTTCCAGAAACGTCCAGAACAACTGCCAGAGCATCCCGCTCACCTCCCGCCTTTCTGATTTCTGCCCGTCCCCCAGACGGCCACGCCCACCATGCCGCTGAGGAGGATGAACGCGATGGAGGAGAACTTGACCGCCAGCAGAGAGAACGCGATCATGCAGGCCATGACCACCAGCAGGATGCCCACATTGAGGGGCGTGCGCTCCAGCGCCTTGAGCATCCGGACGCCCGCCAAGAAGATGAGGTAGATGACACAGACCTGAATGCCCTGAAAAGCGTGCGCCACCACCGTCAGGGACGTGAACTGGTCAAAAAACAGGGAGATGGCGTAGATGATGCCAAACGACGGCAGGGAGACGGCCACCGTGGCCACGGCCGCCCCAGGCACCCCGGCCAGCTTATAACCCAGATAGGTGGCACTGTTGATGGCCACCGGCCCCGGGGTGGACTCGGCAATGGCGGCCATGTCCAGAAACTCGTCCCGGCCCAGCCAGTGCTTTTGGGTGATGAACTCATTTTCCAGCAGGGCGATCATGGCATAGCCGCCCCCAAAGGTGAACAGACCGATCTTAAAAAACGTGCCAAAGAGCATCCAAGGCTTCGCTCTTCTTCCTGCAGCGTGCGGTGCGGCATGGGCTCTCCCCTCCTTTTCCGTGTGGTATTATAGCATAGTCTCTTTTCTTTGCCAAGGCCTCTCCCTTTGAAAGACTCCCGCCGGGGAGGTGGCACGAAAGTGCCAGAAGGGGGCAAGGTGGCATTGCGAAGCAATGACGGAGAGGGCAAGGATGCTGACAAAAAGCAAAAAACACAGCGATACGATCTCTGTTTGTCAGAGACATCGTATCGCTGTGTTTTTATGTTTTATTTTACCGGGCTTGCCCTCTCAGGCGCTGACGCGCCAGCTCTCCCAAAGGGAGAGCCTTTGGCATAACCTTAAACGAATGCAGAATACATCCAGCCATCCAGCACACTGGCCACGAGCAAAATAGCCGCGGCGGCGCAGAACAGCACCCCGAAGAGGCCGAAGCGGCCAAAGCGGGCAGTCCAGCCGTCCTTTTCGCGGACGGAGGCCGCTTTTTCAGGCAGGAGGAGGGCTCCGGCACTCACCAGCAGGGCCAGTGCCCCCACGATGAACAGCCCCCGCCGGGCCAGCTCCAGCCCGGCCAGCGCGGAAAAGCCATGGCTCACCGCGCCCACTGCAAGCAGCAGGATGAAAACGCCTGCCGCCACAGCCAGCCCAAGAAGAAAAGCTTTCCCGGCGTCTTTCAGGAGCAGGGCAAAGCGGTTCCCAGCTTTTTTGTCTTGCATGGAGCCGCCCCGCTTATTCGCCCGTCACCCGGAAGCAGGCCACCTCGTGGCCGGTGCCCACCTCTTTCAGGGTGGGGGTCGCTTCTTTGCAGCGGGCGGTGGCGTAGGGGCAGCGGCTGGCAAAGCGGCAGCCGGGAGCCGGGTCGATGGGGCTGGTGACTTCGCCCTCCAGATGGATGCGCTTGGTCTCCCGCTCGGCCTCAATGATGGGGTCCGGGATGGGAATGGCCGAGAGCAGCGCCTGGGTATAGGGGTGGAGCGGGTGGCTGTACAGCTCCTCCGAGCGGGTGATCTCCACGATCTGGCCCAGATACATGACGGCCACACGGTCCGAGATGTGCTTGACCATGGAAAGATCGTGGGCCACGAACAGGTAGGTCAGGCCCATCTCCTTTTGCAGGCGGATCAGCATGTTGATGACCTGTGCCTGAATGGAAACGTCCAGCGCCGAGATGGGCTCGTCCATCACGAGGAACTTGGGCTCCATGGCCAGGGCACGGGCAATGCCGATGCGCTGGCGCTGGCCGCCGGAGAACTCGTGGATGAAGCGGTTGGCGTGCTCCTTGTTCAGGCCCACTTTTTCCAGCAGGCCGTAAATTTTCTCGGCGCGCTCGGCCTTGTTTTGATACAGGTGGTGGACATCCATGCCCTCGGCGATGATATCGCTGACGGTCATGCGGGGGTCCAGGGAAGCGTACGGGTCCTGGAAGACCATCTGAGCCTCCCGCTTATAGCGAACAGCTCACTGCCTTTCAGGGCGTGAACGTCCTTGCCCCGGTAGAGCACCTGTCCATCGGTCTTGTTGTACATGCCCAGGCAGGTGCGGCCGCAGGTGGTCTTGCCGCAGCCGGACTCGCCCACCAGGCCCAGCGTCTCGCCCTCACGGATGCTGAACGAAACGTCGTCCACCGCGTGCAGGGTGCGGCCATGGCCGAGATCGAAGTATTTTTTCAGGTGGCTGACTTCCAGCACAACATTATCCTTCATAGTGGGCCTCCTGTGTAAAGGGTGCGTCGGCGGCAGGCGTTTCCAGCTTATACAGCCAGCAGCTTGCCTCGTGGCCGTCGCCAAAATTCAGCACCGGGGGCTGCTGCTCGCAGCAGATCTCCATGCAATACTTGCACCGGGTGCAGAACGGGCAGCCCTTGGGCGGCGCGATCAGGTCAGGCGGGGTGCCCTCGATGCTGGCCAGCTGCTGCTTGTTCTGCAGGTCCAGGCGGGGCACTGCTTCCAGCAGGGCGTTGGTGTAGGGGTGGCGCGGGTGGTGGAACACCTCAATGCTGGTGCCCCGCTCCACGATCTGGCCGGCGTACATGACCACGATGCGGTCCGCGATATTGGCCACAACGCCCAGGTCGTGGGTGATGAGGATGACCGAGGCGTTCTTTTCTTTCTGCAGCGCCTTGATGAGGTCGATGATCTGGGCCTGAATGGTCACATCCAGGGCCGTGGTGGGCTCATCGGCGATGAGCAGCTTGGGGTCGCAGGCAAACGCAATGGCGATCATAACGCGCTGGCGCATCCCGCCCGAGAACTCGTGCGGGTACTGGTCCACCCGGCTCTCCGGCTGGGGGATCCCCACCATCCGCAGCAGCTCCACGGCACGGGCCTTGGCCTCTTTTTTGCTCAGCTTGGTGTGGTGGCGCAGGTTCTCAATGATCTGGTTGCCCACGGTCATGGTGGGGTTCAGGGCCGCCAGCGCGTCCTGGAACACCATGGCCACCTCGCCGCCGCGGTAGGCGCAGAGGCGCTTTTCGTTGAACTGGAGCACATCCTCGCCGTCAAAGATAATTTCACTGCCCTCTTTGATCTCAGCGGGCGGCGTTTTGATCAGCCGCATGATGCTCTTGGCCGTAACAGACTTGCCGCAGCCGGACTCACCAACAACGGCCACCGTCTCGCCTTTGTTTACCGTAAAGCTGACGCCGCGCACGCTCTGTACCTCACCGGCATAGGTGTGGTAGGAGACCCGCAGGTTTTTGACTTCCAACAGTTTTTCACTCATGTCGCAGCCTCCTTATTCAATGGTGCGGGGGTCCAGCGCGTCGCGCAGACCATCGCCCAACAGGTTGAACGCCAGCACCGCAATGCAGAGCACTGCCGCCGGGAAGAACAGCTGCCAGGGGTAGAAATCCATCTTGGCCTTGCCCTGGCTGATGAGGACGCCCAGGCTGATGACATCGCTGGACAGGCCCATGCCGAGGAAGCTCAGGCTGGCCTCGGTAAAGATATAGCTGGGGATGCTGGAGCAGAGGTTCAGGATCAGGATGCTGACGGTGTTGGGCAGCAGGTGCTTGATGATGATGCGGACCGGGGAGGCACCGATCATCTGGGCCGCCTGCACATACTCGGATTCCCGCAGCTGCATGAGCTGGCCGCGCATCTGGCGGGCCGTGCCGCACCAGGAGGTGATGCACATGGCAAACAGCAGGCCGCCCACGTTCTGGCCCACCACCATCATGATGAGCAGGGTGATGAGCAGGGAGGGGAACGAGGTGATGACCTCAATAATACGCATCATCACGCTGTCCACGGTGCCGCCAAAGTAAGCCATGACACCGCCATAGGCGCAGCCCACCACGATCTGGATGGTGGAGCAGACCAGTGCCACGATGAGGGACAGCCGGGCGCCGATCCAGACACGGCAGAAGATATCACGGCCCATGGTGTCGGTGCCAAACCAGTTGGCACTGTTCGGAGCCGTATTCTTGATGGACGCGTTGATCTTGATGTACTCCTGGCCGTTGATGGTGGGGCCCAGCAGCACGAAGAAGAGGACCACGGCCAGCATCACCATGGCGACGACAGCCAGCGGGTTCTTCTTAAGTCGGCGCCACGCGCCCTGCCAGTAGGTGATGGTGGGACGGTCGATCTTTTCCGCGTCAAAGCGGCTGTGGTCCACCCGGGCTGCCTGCTCCGGGGTGAGGAATTTTGCAGTTTCACTCATAATGCCGCGCCTCCTTACCGCTTGCCGCCGCGGATCCGGATGCGGGGATCGACGACGGTGTACAGAATATCGGTCACAAAGACCACGATGATGTAGAGCGCTGCCAGAATGACTGTCTCGCCCATGACGATGGTGACATCCTGTGCCGCCACGGCATTGACGTAGTACAGGCCCAGGCCCGGGATGGAGAAGACGCTCTCAATGAAAAACGAGCCGGTGATGCACATGGCCACGCTCATGGGGAGGTTGGTCACGATGGGGATGAACGAGTTGCGCAGGACGTGGTGCAAGATGACCTCCCGGTGGGTGAGGCCCTTGGACTCGGCCGTCAGGATGTAATCCTGATTCATGACATCCAGCATACTGGCCTTGAGCAGGCGGGCATAGGACGCGATGTAGCCAAAGCAGCCCGCCAGCGTGGGCAGCACGGTGTAGTTCCAGCCGCTGGTCCACAGGTGGTCACTGGGCCAGCCGATGACCGGGAACCACCCCAGCTTGCCCGCAAACACCTGTTGCAGCAATAGCGCAAACACCAGGTTTGGCACGGAGATGAGCAAAATGGACAGGGCCACGACGAGATAATCCCAGAACGAGCCCTTTTTCACGGCTGCCAGCACGCCCAGTGCCAGACCGAGGGAAACGCCCAGCAGCATCTGCTGGATGCCCAGCCGGGCCGAGATGGGGGCTTTTTCCTTGATGATGGACTGGACGGTCTGGCCCTCATAAATGATAGACTCGCCAAAATCGCCGTGGACAAGGCCTTTCATGGTGATAACGTAGCGCTCCATCACGGGCTTGTCCAGGCCGTATTTCGCATACATGCGGGCAGCCACGCTGTCAGGCAGCTTTTCCACGCGGGCCGAGAGGGCATCACCGGGGGTGGCTGCCAGCAGGAAGAACGTTGCTGTTGCGATGATGAACAGGGTGAACAGCATGATCACAAACCGTTTCACCGTATATTGTAGCATTTTCATAGCAGCTAAATCCTCTTTTTATCCGGGCATCGGGGTGACCCCGGAATACAAAAATAAGCGAGGAGAACGCTGTGGCTCTCCCCGCTCTCTCCAAAAGCGAGAGTTTTATCGGGATCAGTGTGCCAGGATCTTGACACGAGAGAACTCGAAGTCAGAACCAAACATGGGCATGCTCAGGCCGGAGACGTAGCCCTGGACATAGATCTGGCTGTTATCATAGTACAGAGGCACCAGACCGCCCTCGTCCAGCAGCAGCTTCTCAGCCTTGCCGAACAGCTCCATGCGCTCGGCATCGTCCTGGCTGGCGCCGGCCTTCTCGATCATCTCGTCGTACTCGGGGTTGGAGTAGCCGCCCATGAACTTGGCGTAGCCGTTGCCGGTGACCCACAGCTCAAAGAACGTCATGGGGTCGTTGTAGTCGCCGTTCCAGCCCTGCAGGTAGAAATCGTACTGCTGGGCATTGCGGGCAGCCACGAACGTGCTGGAATCGGGGTAGGTGTCGATCTGGACCTTGACGCCCAGGTTCCCCTCCAGCTGCTGCTTGAACCACTCCAGCTGACTGGTCTTCTCGGTGGTGGCACCATAGGAGATGACGGTCAGGGTCACGTCAGAGACAGTGCCTGCCACGCCGGCCTCGGCCATGCCCTCTTCAAACAGGGCCTTGATGGTATCGGAAGAAGTATCCTCGTCTGCATAGGGTTCCGGATTGGCCGCGCGGAACTCCTGCTCGCCCACGGTGATGCCGTAGGGGATGACGCCGTAAGCGGTGGTAACCAGGCCCTCTTTGAACATGGCGTTGAACTCCTCGCGGTCAAAGGCCAGTGCAATGGCCTTGCGGCACTTGGGGTTCAGCATCACGCCGGAGGGGCCGCCGGTCGCGCCGTCCTCGGTGTGCTGGTTCAGCACCAGATAGTTCACACTGGGCTCGTCCTTGCCAAAGTACTGGAACGTACCGTCAGCAACCTTATTCTGCCAGCGGTCCACATACTCAAAATCGGTCAGCTTCAGCACATCGATCTGCTGGCTCTCCATCAGCTGAGCCTGGGTAGAAGTCTCATCGACGACACGGAGATTGATCTGGGTCAGGGTGACCTCGTCGGCGTTCCAATACTTCTCGTTCTTCTTCAGGGTCATGTTGTTTTCCAGCACACGGTCGCTGATGTAGAACGGGCCATTATAAACGTGCAGGGTATAATCGTTGGTCCAGTTGCCGCCCGCGGCCTCAGCTGCATCGATCAGGTCCTTGCGGACGGGGTAGAAGCAGACCATGCCAACCTTTTTAATAAAGGCGGGGTCCGGGGTGGTCAGGGTAGCCTTGAAAGTCAGGTCATCCACCAGCTCCACAGCCACATCTTCCAGCTTGCCGCCGTTCTCGCAGTAATCCTCCGCGCCCACGATGCCGTAAGCCAGGAACGCGTAGCTGAAAGCCAGGTCGGGGTTGACCAGACGCAGCCAGCTGTCCACATAGTTCTGGGCGGTCACGGGCTGGTCATCGCTCCAGACCATGCCCTCACGCAGGTGGAACGTATAGGTCAGGCCGTCGTCGGAGACATCGTAGCTCTCGCAGCCCGCGTTCTCGACCACATCCACACCGTTCTCATCGGTAAAGGTGCGGAACAGGCCCTCCTGCACAGCGGTCAGCACTTCAAACTCGTTGGCGTTGCGGACATCGTTGACATCAATGAGGGCCAGATCGGTATAGGTCAGGTTCAGCACCTGCTTCGCGGCCAGCTCCGTGGTAGCAGGTGCAGTGGATGCTGCAGAAGAGGATGCGGTGCTGCTGGAAGAGCCGCCACAGGCGGTCAGGACACCGGCTGCTGCCACAGCGGCAGAGCCTGCGCCGACGGCTTTCAGGAAGCTGCGGCGGCTGATGGAATATTTAGATGCCATGGTGAAATCTCCTTTTATCATCCGCCCGGTTGAAAGGGTGCCGGGCTGTTTTGCCACAAAACCTATCAAGCTGGTATGTTATTATACTTTTAGATTCAGGCGAGTTTAATGATACCACCTTGTGAATGCCCTGTCAACCAAACTGCGGTCTGGTTGCGTATTTTCATGTTTTTTATTCCCATCTTCTTTACAATTCACGGAAACCGCGTTATTCTTTAATATATTACAGTGCATCCGCAGCACTGCTTTCAGGAGGGGCCCATGGATATCCGCCAGCTGCACTATTTTCTGGTCCTGTGCGAAGAGATGAATTATACCCGCGCCGCCCAGCGGCTGTTTTTGTCGCGCCAGGCACTGCGGCAGTGCATCACCGCGCTGGAAGCCGAGCTGTGCGGCCCGCTGTTCGTCAGCGCCCACCACAAGCTCTCCCTCACCGACCGGGGCGTGAGCCTGCAGCGCCATGCCGCGCCGGTGGTGGAGCAGTTCCAGCAGATGCAGGCCGCCCTCCACGCGGAGATCCAGTCTGCCCAGCCCGTCCGCATCGGCATCAGCGTGTCCCTCGTGCCGGACTACCTGCCCGGGCTGGAAACGCAGCTGGACAAATTCCGCCAGCAGTACCCCCACATTGCAATGCGGTTCCGCCTTTTGGCCAACGATGCCGTGGCCGATGGCGTGGAGCAGGGAGAGCTGGACGCCGGCCTTGTCATGGACCTGGCTGCGCCGCCAAGGTGCTGGCCCGCACCACCCTCCGGGCCGACCCCGCCTGCCTGCTGGTGCCCCGGGGGCACCCATTCTGGGAGAAAGAGAGCGTTCCCCTCGCCGAGCTGCGGGGCCAGCGCGTGCTGCTGCCCAGCCTGCGGCAGGATCTGTTTGCCCCCCTGTGGGACAGCTGCGCCCGGGCAGGCTTTGCGCCGGACGCGGAGGTGGGCCCCAGCTTCTATCAGGCTTATTATCTGGTCCAGGAGCAGCTCTGCACCTGCTTGACCCGGTACGAGCCGGGGGCCCGGCGGGAGCTGGACCGGGTGCGGGACGTCCTGCTGGAAGACCTGCCCCCACTCTGTGTCTCGCTGGTGCAGCGCCGGGACCACAGTTCCGCCTACATCGACCTGCTCCGCAGCTATCTGATGGAGGTGCTGGGCGGGGCCGCCAGCCTGCCGCCCCGCCGCGGACGCCCGGCCAAGCCGTTCTACAACTTCCCGGTGCTTTCCAGCACCGCCCCGGCCGCTGCCGCACCCGTGCACCCGGCACCCGGCACCCCCCTGCCTTTTGCGGGCGGACACAACTTCCGGGAGCTGGGCGGCTATGAGGCCGACGAGGGCAAGCACGTCAAATGGGGGCAGATCTACCGCGGCATCACCACGGCCTGCCTGACCAGCGCGGCGGACCGCAAGCTGCTGGACAGCCTGGGCCTCCGCCTCATCCTTGACCTGCGCAGCGGCACCGAAGCCGCCGCGGCCCCGGACTATGTGCCGGACGGTGCCCGGCTGGTGCAGATCTGCGGCCTCTGCCTCGAAGACGGCAAAGAAGTGGATTTCTCCCCGGAAGACCGCTTCACCCTGCTGAAAGGGATGCCCGACGAGGGCAACCGGATGGCCCGGGCCATGTACGAGCGGATGCTCCACGGCAACAAAGCGTTCAAGGAGCTGTTCCGGGCGCTGGAAGCCGGTGAAACGCCCGTCCTCTTCCACTGTTCCGGCGGTAAGGACCGCACAGGCGTGGCAGCCATGCTCATCCTGCTGGCCCTCGGCGCTTCCGATGAGACCATTTGCGCCGATTTCGTCCAGTCCAACACCTGCCGCAAGGAAGAGATCGAGGCCCTGTGGGCCGAGCACGCCGAGGAGATCGCCGCCCGACCGGAGCAGAAATACTTCTACCTGGGCATCTCGGGCGTCCACCCGGACGACGGGCCGTTCGTCTTACAGACCATCCGGGAGCAGTACGGCACCACCGACGCTACCTGGAGCCGAGTACGGCCTGACCCCCGCCCGCCTCATGCGGCTGCGCCGGATGTATCTGGAGTAAAATATTTTTCAAAATAATTCGCCTTCAAACAAGCTTCTCCCTTGACAATGTCCGGAATCTCTCGTAATATAGATAGTAGTATGGAATCCTTGACGCTGCGTGCCGGGGCATTCCGCAACCAATATTTCAATGGGGCTTCATCTGCCCGTTTTTATAAGATAAACTTGTAAATCAAAAAGCTGCATCATTCCGCCCGCAGGGGGAGTTTTCTCCTCTGCGTATCGTTTTGTTGTCACTTTTCCGTTGAAAGCTGGATTTTTTCAAAAACCCACGCCCTGTTTCGCAGCGTCTCATTAAATTTGATTTTTTGAGGAGAGTGAACACGATGCCCACAATCGCAGTGATTGTGGTCGTAGTCGTGATCGCCGTTGTGGCAGGTGCCGCGGGTTATTTTATTGGTTATAACAACCGTAAAAAAACCGCTGAGGCTCAGATCGGCAGTGCCGAGGCCGAGGCTACCCGCCTGGTGAACGAAGCGATCAAGACCGCAGACCAGAAACGAAAAGAAGCCATCCTGGAAGCAAAAGACGAGGCATTCAAGCTGAAAGCCGAAGTGGACGCCCAGAAAGCCGAAGCCGACAAGGAGATCAAGCAGCGCCGCGCCGAGATCAGCCGCCAGGAAAACCGCGTGGACCAGAAAGAGACCGCCCTCGACCGCAAGACCGAAGCGCTGGAGCGCAAGGAAGAGGAACTGAAAAAGAAGCACGAGGAAGCCGACGCCCATCTGGCCGAGGTAGACGCCCTGCGCGCCAAGGAGATGGAGCGGCTGGAAACGCTGGCCGGCCTGAGCCAGGAAGACGCCCGCGAGGTGCTGCTGCACAAGGTGGATGAGGAGCTCACCCACGAAAAGGCTGTCCGTGTGGCCGCCTATGAGACCGACCTGAAAGAGAACTGCGAGAACATCGCCCGCAATCTGGTGGGCCAGGCCATCAGCCGCTGCGCTGCCGACCACTGCAGTGAGACCACGGTCAGCGTCGTCCCGCTGCCCAGCGACGAGATGAAAGGCCGCATCATCGGCCGCGAGGGCCGCAACATCCGCGCGCTGGAAACCGCCACGGGCGTGGACCTCATCATCGACGATACCCCGGAGGCCATCACCCTGTCCTCCTTTGACCAGACCCGCCGTGAGGTGGCCCGCATGACGCTGGAGCGCCTGATCGGTGACGGCCGCATCCACCCCGCCCGCATTGAGGAGACGGTGGAGAAGTGCCGCCACGACCTGGAGCTGCAGATGAAGCGGGAGGCGAGAAAGCCGTGATGGAGCTTGGCATCCATGGCCTGCACCCCGACCTCATCAAGCTCATCGGCCGCCTGAAGTACCGCACCAGCTTTGGCCAGAACGCTCTGACCCACAGCATGGAGGTGGCCTGGCTGGCCGGCCTGCTGGCAGGCGAGATGGGCGTCAATGTCACGCTGGCACGCCGCGCCGGCCTGCTGCATGACATCGGCAAGGCACTGGACCACGAGATCGAGGGCAGCCATGTCCAGATCGGTGTGGACATCTGCCGCAAGTATAAAGAGAACACCCAGATCATCCACGCCATTGAGGCCCACCACGGCGACGTGGAGCCCAAGACCCCGCTGGCATTCATCATCCAGGCCTGCGACGCCATCAGCGCTGCCCGCCCGGGTGCCCGCCGTGAGAACGTGGAGAGCTATGTCAAGCGCCTGGAGAACCTGGAGGAGATCTCTTCCAGCTTTGAGGGTGTGGAGCAGGCCTTTGCCGTGCAGGCAGGCCGTGAGGTCCGCATCATGGTCAAGCCCGACGTCATCAGCGACGATCAGGTCATCCTGCTGGCCCGCTCCATTGCCAAGAAGATCGAGGACACGCTGGATTACCCCGGCCAGATCAAGGTCAACGTCATCCGCGAGAGCCGTGCCGTCGAATACGCAAAGTAAAATCTCATCGTTTCAGAGCCGCTGCGTTTGCAGCGGCTCTTTTTGTTTCTGGTATAAAAACAGATGACGATTGTTCAAGTTGTGTGAAAGAAAAATGAGCCGTTTTCTTTCAAAAACAAAGCAGCCCGCAAGATTCGTCCTTGTGCAAAATACAAGTACTACTTATTTCGTTTAAGTTGTCCTTGTATCAGATACAGCACAAGAGCAAAACTATACAAAAATTAACAAGCAGATTTTTTGCATCATTGGGCATTTCACAGAAATCACCCACTTTTCCGTCAAAACAGCAAAAAACCACTTTTCTTTTTGTGCAACGGGGAGTATAATGCAGCCATAGCACAAAGGTGTGTGAAGCTCCAGAGGGGGAGCAGACCGCCCTGTGCATTTTTTAGAAGATATCGCTTTATAGCTTTAAAGCGGTGAAGAGAGGGGAAAAGATATTATGAAATTCGATCGTCGTATTTCGCGCCGCAGCTTCCTGGCTGCTGCAGGTGTCTCCGCTGCTGCTCTGGCCCTGACGGCCTGCGGCGGTTCTTCCAGCTCCACGGCTGCTGCTTCTACCGCAGCTTCCGGTGCAAGTTCCGCAGCTGCTGGCACGGCTGCCGGCGGCACCCTGAACGTCATGCTGGAGACCGAGGTCCAGTCTCTGGACCCGCAGGTCGCCACCGACGGCACCTCCTTTGAGGTCATCGCCGATTACACCGACGGCCTGATGCAGATGGATACAGACGGCTCTGCCGTGCCCGCCATTGCAGAGACCTATGACCTCAGTGAGGACGGCAAGACCTACACGTTCCACCTGCGCGATGCCAAGTGGTCCAACGGCGATGCCGTGACGGCTGCGGACTTCGTGTTCGGCTGGCAGCGCGCCGTCGATCCCGCCACCGCTTCCGAGTATTCTTACATGCTGTCCGACATTGGTCAGGTGGTCAACGCCGCTGAGATCATTGCCGGCGAGAAGCCCGTTACCGACCTGGGCGTGACCGCTGTGGACGACAAGACCCTGGAGGTCCAGCTGAATGTTCCTGTCAGCTACTTCCTGAGCCTGATGTACTTCCCCACGTTCTACCCCGTCAATGAGGCATTCTATAACACCTGCGCCGACACCTTTGGCACCAGCCCCGACACCGTGCTGTCCAACGGCGCGTTCATCCTGACCGATTACCAGCCCGCTGCTACCGCGTTCGAGCTGGCCAAGAACCCCGATTACTACGACGCTGACTCCATTTCTCTGGATGGTCTGGCTTATCAGGTCATCAAGGACAGCCAGCAGGCCCTGATGAGCTACCAGACCGGTGCTCTGGACATGACCCTGCTGAACGGCGAGCAGGTCGATCAGGTCAAGGATGACCCCGAGTTCACCAGCGTGGGTGCCGGCTACCTGTGGTACATCAGCCCCAACGTGGACGCTGTGCCGGATCTGGCCAACCTGAACCTGCGCAAGGCCATGACCTTTGCGCTGGACCGCGACGCCATTACCGGCGACGTGCTGAAAGATGGTTCCGCCCCTGCTTACACCGCTGTGCCTGCACAGTTTGCAACCGGCCCCGACGGCAGCGATTTCAGCGCCGACCAGACCAAGTTTGCAGATTCCTGCGCATACGATCCGGACAAGGCCAAGGAGTTCTATGAGGCTGCCAAGGCCGAGCTGGGCAAGGATTCGTTCACCTTTGATATGGTCGTTGATGCCGACGATGCCCCCCAGAAAGTGGCACAGGTCGTCAAGGAGCAGCTGGAGACCACGCTGGAGGGCCTGACCGTCAACCTGGCCGTGGAGCCCAAGAAACAGCGTGTGCAGGATATGCAGGACGGCAACTTCCAGCTGGGCCTGACCCGCTGGGGCCCCGACTACGCCGACCCGATGACCTATCTGGGCATGTGGGTCACCGGCAACTCCAACAACTACGGTCTGTGGAGCGACGCCGACTACGATGCCATCATCGCCGAGTGCACCACCGGTGACCTGTGCACCGACCCCGAGGGCCGCTGGGCTGCCCTGTACGACGCGGAAGCCATCGTGCTGGATCAGGCCGTCATCTTCCCGCTGTACGGCCAGTGCAACGCCGAGATGATCTCCTCCGCCGTCAAGGGTGTGGAGCATCACCCCTGCGCTCTGAACCGCGTGTACAAGCGCACCACCAAGAGCGTCTAATTGAACATCCATTGCTGAACAAGGCCGCACAGTGGCCCGCAAAAGCCACTGTGCGACTTTTTGGCATTGTACCTGTCCGCAGCTCGCGCACGGTTGACCGCGGCTGCAAAAGAAAAGGGGGTTCACCCGTCGTGAAAAAATATACGCTCAAGCGGCTTCTGACCTCATTGTTCACGCTGCTGGCCATCCTGCTGGTGCTGTTCATCCTCATGCAGCTGATGCCCGGCTCCCCGTTCAACGATGAAAAGCTGACCGCTGACATGCGGGCTGCGCTGTACACCAAGTATGGTCTGGATCAGCCCATCTACATCCAGTTCTTCCGCTATGTGGGCAACATGCTCCGGGGCGACCTGGGCGTGAGCTACAACATCTCCAAGAACACGCCCATCTCCCAGCTGGTGCAGGCCCGCCTGCCCATCTCCATCCAGATCGGCGGCATGGCCGTCACGCTGGGCGCGCTGGTGGGCCTGGTGCTGGGCATCATCGCCGCCCTCAAGCGGGACACCATTTTTGATACCGTCGCCACCATCATCTCGGTCATCGGCGTTTCGGTGCCGTCCTACGTCTTTGCGCTGGCACTGAGCTATACGTTCGGCTTCAAGCTCCGCTGGTTCCCCATGCTGTTCTCCGCAAAAGACATCTTTGGTTCCAGCGTGCTGCCCAGCGTGTCGCTCTCCATGTTCACCATGGCGTCCATTGCCCGTTTTACCCGCAGTGAGATGATCGAGGTGCTGGACTCCGACTATATGCTGCTGGCCGAGAGCAAGGGCATCTCCGGCCCGGCGCTGATCTTCCGTCACGCGCTGCGCAACGCCCTCATCCCCATCATCACCGTGCTGGCTCCTCTGATCGTGGACCTGATGACCGGCTCTCTGGTGGTCGAAAAGATCTTCGCCATCCCCGGCGTGGGCAGCCTGCTGGTGACGGCCATCCAGTCCAACGATTACAACGTTGTCATTGGTCTGAGCTTTATCTACAGCGCCATGTACATTGGCATCATGCTGGTCGTTGACCTGCTGTACGGCATCATTGACCCGCGCATCCGTTTGGCAAAGGGGGACGACTGATATGGCAGAAAAAGCGATCCGGCTGGGCGGCGAATCCACCGCCGCCGCCGTCACCCAGGCCGTGGATGGTCTGTACCCCGAGCACAAGTTCAACGAGGCGGATTTCACCCTCAAGCACAACGACGATGAGATCGCCGTGGACTCCAACTTTGCGGCCCAGAGCTTCTGGAAAGATGCCCGCATCCGCTTCTTCCGCAAGAAGAGCGCCGTGCTGGGCCTCATCCTCATCGTGTTCATCGTGCTGCTGGCCATCTTTGGCCCGGGCATGAACAGCTACACCTACTCCGGCCAGGAGCTGAGCCAGAAAAACTTTGCCCCCCGTGTGCCGGGCATCGAGAGCTTCGGCATTCTGGACGGCAGCGAGAAGATGAGCACCACCACCGGCACCAAGATCGTCAACAATTACGTCGAAAAAGGCAAGGACGATGTGTACTACTGGTTCGGCAGCGACCTGTATGGCCGTGACATCTGGACCCGCACCTGGGAGGGTGCCCGCGTCTCCCTCATCATCGCCGTGGCTGCCGCCATCATCGACATGGTCATTGGCATGAGTTACGGCCTGATCTCAGGCTACTTTGGCGGAAAAGTGGATATGCTGATGCAGCGCTTCCTCGAAGTGGCCAACGGCATCCCCCGTCTGGTCATCGTGACCCTGCTGCTGCTGATCTTGCAGCCCGGCATGATCACCATCATCTTTGCCCTGATGCTGACCGAGTGGGTGGGCATGAGCCGCATTGCCCGTGCCGAGATGCTCAAACTGAAAGATCAGGAGTTCGTGCTGGCGTCCCGCACGCTGGGTGCGGGCAGCTTCTTCATCATCTTTAAGGAAGTCCTGCCCAACATCATCGGACCCATCATCACCCAGGTCATGTTCAGCATCCCCACCGCTATTTTTACCGAGGCTTTCCTTTCGTTCGTGGGTCTGGGCATCCCGGTGCCCCAGTGCTCGCTGGGTTCGCTCATCAGTGAGCTGTACAACAGCTTTACCACCCACCCCTACCAGATCATCCCGCCCATCGTGGTCATGAGCCTGCTGATGCTCAGTTTCAACCTGGTGGCCGATGGTCTGCGCGAGGCACTGGACCCCAAGATGAAGAGCATGTAAGGAGGAACACACCATGCCTGAAAACAAAAAAGAACAGGTGCTGTCGGTGCGTGACCTCGACATCACCTTTAAGACCACCGCAGGCAAGGTCCACGCCATCCGCGGCGTGAACATCGACCTGTACAAGGGCGAGACGGTGGCTCTGGTCGGCGAGTCCGGCTCGGGCAAGTCCGTCACCATGAAAGCCGCCATGGGCATCCTGGCCCAGAACGCCATCGTCAACAGCGGCTCCATCCAGTTCAGCTACCACCACGCCGACGGCTCCCCCGAGACCGTGGACCTGCTGCAGAAAGACAAAAAGTGGATCCGCCGCCACATCAACGGCAAGCGGATCGCCATGGTGTTCCAGGACCCCATGACCAGCCTGGACCCCACCATGCAGATCGGCAAGCAGATCATGGAGGGAATGCTCTGGCACTTCAAAATGCCCAAGGATCAGGCCTACAAAAAGGCTGTGGAACTGCTGGAAGAGGTGGGCATCACCGATGCGGAAAAGCGGATGAAGAACTACCCCCATCAGCTGTCCGGCGGTATGCGGCAGCGCGTGGTCATCGCCATCGCGCTGGCCTGCGACCCCGACCTGCTCATCTGTGATGAGCCCACCACCGCTCTGGACGTGACCATTCAGGCCAAAATCCTGGAGCTGATCCGCTCCATCCAGAAAGAGCGCGGCATCTCGGTCATCTACATCACCCACGACTTGGGCGTTGTGGCCAAAGTCGCCGATTATGTGGACGTCATGTACGCCGGCAAGATCGTGGAGACGGGCACCATCGACGAGATCTTCTATGAGCCCCGCCACCCCTACACCTGGGGCCTGCTGTCCGCCATGCCTGATCTGGACACCGCCGACGACCGCCTGTACACCATCCCCGGCTCGCCGCCCAACCTGCTGCATGAGAAGCCGGGCGACGCCTTTGCCCCCCGCAACCATTTTGCGCTGAACATTGATGACGAGGTAGACCCGCCCATGTTCAAGATCACCGATACCCACTATGCGGCCACCTGGCTGCTGGACCCCCGCGCTCCCAAGGTGGACATGCCGCCGGAGCTGGCCCAGCGCATTGCCCGCATGAAAGCGGAAGCAAAAAAGATCGAGGAGGCGGAGTAACATGGCAGCTCAAAGT
This sequence comes from Faecalibacterium sp. OF04-11AC, assembly GCF_003460645.1. Taxonomy (NCBI): domain Bacteria; kingdom Bacillati; phylum Bacillota; class Clostridia; order Eubacteriales; family Oscillospiraceae; genus Faecalibacterium; species Faecalibacterium sp. OF04-11AC. The sequence goes on from NZ_QTVP01000005.1 coordinate 131,948, forward strand.
GCTACCCCTCTGCTGAAAGTCGAGGGCTTGAAGCAATATTTCAAGGTAAACAAAAACTTTACCGTCAAGGCTGTGGACGATGTCAGCTTTGAAATTTATCCCGGTGAAACGTACGGTCTGGTGGGCGAGTCCGGCTCGGGCAAGTCCACCATCGGCCGCAGCATCATCCGGCTGTACGACCCCACCGCAGGCAAGATCACCTTTGACGGGCAGGATATCAGCGGCAAGCTGAACCACAGCCAGAACAGCACCCTGCGCACTCAGATGCAGATGATCTTCCAGGACCCCATGGCCTCCCTAAACCCCCGCAAAAAGGTGGAGGACATCATCGGCGAGGGACTGGACATCCACCACATGTATCAGAATCAGGAGGAGCGCCGCGCCAAGGTCGAGGCCATTCTGGCCAAGGTCGGTCTGGCCCCGGAGCACGCCGAGCGCTACCCCCATCAGTTCTCGGGCGGCCAGCGCCAGCGTGTGGGCATCGCCCGTGCCCTCATCATGAACCCCAAGCTCATCATTGCCGATGAGTGCATCTCGGCACTGGACGTGTCCATCCAGGCCAGGTGGTCAACCTGATGAAAGACATCCAGCAGGAGACCGGCACGGCCTACCTGTTCATTGCCCACGACCTGTCCATGGTCAAGTACATCTCGGACCGCATCGGTGTGCTCCATCTGGGCCACCTGCTGGAGACGGGCACCACGGAAGAGATTTTTGAAAATCCCATCCACCCCTACACCCGCAGCCTGCTGTCCGCCATCCCGCTGCCCAACCCCGTGGTCGAGAAGCGCCGCGTGCAGAGACGTACGACTACGCCACTTCCGGCATCGACTACACCCAGGGCACCAACCACCATGTCAGCGGCAGCCACTACGTCAAGTGCACCGACGACGAGTTCCGCAAGTGGACGAAATAACCGTCCCGCAAAAGTTTACCGAACCTCTCCCCGCGCAGGGTCTGACCGTGTCCCCCGCGGGGAATTTTTATATGATATGCAAAAAACAGCGCCGCGTCCGGTTGAACTGCACCCCATTTGTTAGACAGTATGGTATACTGTTTAGGAAATGGGGTGTTTTTGTATGCCAAAGGGAATACCACAGAAAAAATATAGTGGGGAATTCAAAATA
>NZ_QTVP01000050.1:0-6763 GCF_003460645.1 Faecalibacterium sp. OF04-11AC
GCCACCTCCCCGGCCGGGGCGAGGTGGCACGAAAGTGCCGAAAGGGGAGCCCTTGGCAAATTGATTTTTGCCATACTGTGCCATACTGGACGAATGAATCACGCTCTCGCATTCAGTCGCCGGGCCCTGCGTCCTTTTTCGGTATGTTATTATTTTAGCACAAAATTGCAAGAACATCTATTCTGTGATACACTGGAGAAAACCAGCAAGCAGAAAGGACATCCTATGAAAATTTTAGCCGTGGATTACGGGGACAGCCGCACCGGCCTTGCCACCTGCGACCGCACCGAGTTTCTTACCAGCCCCATCACGCCGCAGATCACCCTCAAGGCCCGCAACAAGGTGGCCGCCCGGGTGTGTGAGGTGGCCAAAGAGATCGGGGCCGAGCTCATCGTCATCGGCCTGCCGCTGAACATGGACGGCACCGAGGGCGAGCGCGCCGCCAAGAGCCGGAAGCTGGCTACCACCGTCAAGCTGTGGAGCGGCCTGCCCGTGCGGATGTGGGACGAGCGGCAGACCACCTGCGCCGCCGCCGACCTGCTGGACGAGAGCGGCACCTACGGCAGCAAACGGAAAGAAATTCTGGACTCCGTCAGCGCCACCGTCATCCTGGACGACTACCTGGCCTGGCGGAAAGATCACCCCGGGGAAATTTAAGCAAAAAGGGACGCCGCAAAGCGTCCCTCTTGTGTTTTTGCGTTATTGATACGTCTCAATGCTCACACTGTTGATGGTGATGGCCTCCGTCGGCTTCTGGTTCTCATCCACCGCCGCCTGCCCGATGGCGTCCACCACATCCATTCCCTCGTACACCTGCCCGAGGACGGTATCGGTATAATCGAGGTAGGGTGCCCCGCCGGCGGTCTGGTAAGCGGAAACGACCTCGGCGCGGTAGCTGGCCGCGTTCATCTGGTCCACCAGCTCCTGCGTGACGGAATCGCTGCCCGGCAGGGTGTCCATGACATAGAAGACGCTGGCGCACTGGCCGGAGGTGTCCGTGGCCATGCAGAGGGCCCCGGAGTAATGGTGGAGCTTGTCGCTCACCTCAATGGGGCAGCGGCTGCCGTTCCAGATGGTGGTGCCTTTGCCGTCGGCCCCCTGCCCGGCCTCCACAAGGAAATCTTTTTCCACCCGGGAAACGGTCAGGCCGTTGTAATAGCCGCTCTGCACCAGGCCTGCAAAATTATCATAGGCCTGCGGGGCTTCGCTGGGGAACAGCACGGCCTTGAACACGCCCGCTGAGGTATCGAACACGGCAATGGTGTCCCCTGCCGCCGGGTGGGTGAACTGCAGCTCCCCGGACTCTACCGCCGGGCGGCTGATGCTCTGGGGCTTGCTGTCGCCGCCAAGACCCGGCAGGGTGGGCAGCCCGCTGCACCCCGCCAGTACCAGTGCCAGACCCAGCGCCAGTGCCGCGCAATATTTTTTTGGCCTGAGATTCATACTCCACACCCCTTTTGCATATCCTGTATTATGGTTTCTTCCCAAAATTCTCTGCGTTGATACACAACGTTTAGTATAGCATATTCCTGCCCAATAGGCGAGAGGAAAATGCGTGAAAATTTGCGGCGCGTTTTCTGTGCGAAAAACATCTTGACGAGCGGGCAAAAAAACGCTACACTATAGGCGTACCCGGCAGCGGGCACTCCCCGCAAAGGGCAGAGCTATGACGATTTTATGCAAAATTTACGATATTACAGGAGAACGAACTTATGGCAGATGAAATCAAGACCCCGGGTGCCGAAGAGGAATATCAGCCCGACCTGATGACCCTTGAGGACGAGGACGGTAACGAAGTCACGTTTGAAGTGATCGACGCGCTGGACCATAAGGGCGTGCATTACCTGGCCGTTGTGGAATACGCCGAGAACGAGGATGATGTGAATGATGATGCACAGCTGGTCATCCTGAGCGTGGGCGAAGACGACGAGGGCGAGTATCTGGACGTTGTGGAAGATGACGAGACTCTGCTGGAAGTGAGCAAGCTGTTTGAGAAGCGGCTGTCCGACCAGTTCGAGATCGAGTAAGTCCCTATTTTCCAGACAAATTACCAGGCAAGACTTCCTGCCCGGCGCGATTTGTTGCGGTTTATATGATCCTACTAATCATTCAACGGGAGCTTGGAGTTCTCCGGTGGATTGCAGACCTCCCCGCCATGGGTCGACCATGGAGGCTCGATGAGGAAGCGTGAATCCGGCGACAGGGCACCCACCTGTCCGTAAGGGTAGGTTTGATTGACCGCAGACGACCGGGCGGGATCTTTTTATCGAAATGCATCCACCGCTGGCCTTTTGCGAAAAGCCAGTGTGTGGATTTTTTTATAGGCATCTGGGGTGCAGCAGGGGTATTTCCCGCCGCAGGCGGGAAATACCCTACGACTCTTGCTTTGTTGGTGAAGATGGAAAGGATGTGCATTGCGGCATGAAAAGTGAGCATCTGGTGGGGACCAGCATCCCCCGGTTTACCTACGACACCCCCACGGTGCCGGGCAACGATTTTTACGCCCTGTGTGAGGGCACCCGGCCGCTGTGCATGATCTTTCTGCCCGGGTTCGACCACCCGGTCACCCGGGAGTATGTCACCCGCTATCTCAAGACCCTGCCCGCCCTGAAAGGTGTGCGGCTGGCCTGCGTGGTGCGCTCCTCGGCCCAGAGCGTGGCGGCGGCCACCCGGGGCTCTGATTTCCCGTTCCCCGTCATCTGCGACGCACCGGGCGTTTTGTACGGGTATCTGGGTGTGGAGCAGACCCGCGGCCTTTTGAGCTGGAGCTTTGCGGCCCAGAAAATTTTCAAGGCCGCCAAAGACGCGGGCTACCACTACGATAAATCCGCCCCCCAGATTTTACCCCTGACACTGGTGGTGGGCCACCTGGGCAAGATTCTGTTCACCCACTCCGGCCGCAGCCAGACCGACCTGCCCGAAGACTGCCGGGCCATCAACGACATCGTGCGGGAGATCGAGCGGGCGTCTATGGCAGCCCATGGTACCACCAATCCCCACTGCTCTGATGAGACCCTTACCCTGCCCGATCTTGTCGGCTGGGAAGAAGAATAAAATGGCACAAGAAAAACGGCTCCCTTGCAAGGAGCCGTTTTTGCGTTACTCTGCTTCGTCGGAAAACAGACCCGGGATGCCGCAGAGCGCGGCCGCGCCCACCACAGTGAACACGATCCGGGACCAGATGGAGCTGCTGCCGCCCAGCAGCCAGCCCACAAAATCGAACTGGAACAGGCCCACCAGCCCCCAGTTGATGCCGCCGATGATCATGAGAATCAGACAGATTTTATAAAAGGTCTGCACAAAAAGACCCTCCCTTCTCTTGGAATAGCATTTCCGGAGAAAGGAGGGTTTATGCATTCTGAAACGCTTACAGCAGCCATTTGGGGCTGACGACCCGGGCACCGCCTTTATCGGGCTGGGCCACATACACCTGCGGCCACTGGGCCTTGAGGGCCTCGGCAGCTCCACGGGCGGCCTCTTCGGTGGGAAACACGCCGAACACCGCCGCGCCGCTGCCCGTCATCAGGGCCGTGACGGCGCCGTGCTGGCGGAGAGCCGCTTTGATGGCCTCGTTGTCCCTGGCACCGCTGCACTCTTCCAGCGCGTTGCCGGCCGCCGCGCAGACCCCGGCCAGATCTTCGGCCCGGACGGCCTTTTCCTGGGCCTCACAGTCCGGGTGGGTGCTGCTGCCCACTTTGTCATAAGCCGCAAAGGCCTCCGGGGTAGAGACGCCGTAATCCGGCATCACCACGGTGAACCAGCAGTCCGGGCAGGGCGGCAGGGCTTTTAGGATATCGCCTACACCCTGCACCCGGCAGGTGCCGCCCATGAGAGCAAAAGGCACGTCGGCACCAATTTTGGCACCCAGAGCGCAGAGCTCACTCATGGAGAGTTTGGCCCCGTACAGGGCGTTCAGGCCCACCAGCACACCGGCGGCGTCGGCGCTGCCGCCCGCCATACCGGCCCGGACGGGCACGTTTTTATAAATGGTGATGTCCACACCCGCCAAAAGGCCCGTGTACCGGAAAAAGGCAATGGCCGCCTTGATGGCGGTATTGCTGTCGTTGGCGGCCACCGGACTGCCGGGCAGGCTCAGGCTCAGGGTATTGCTCCGGCGGAGCACCACCCGCTCGTACAGGGTGATGGCCTGCATGGTCATATCCAGATTATGATAGCCGTTGGGCAGCAGACCCACCACATCCAGTGCCAGGTTGAGCTTGGCAGGGGCCAGAACGGTCACGCTTTTCAAAGTTGCCATGGTTGTTTCCTCCCGTTATGCTTCCCCGTGATAAATGCCGTTTTCCTGCAGGAATTCCTTGATCCGCTTCAGGGCTTCTTTCAGGTGCTCTACGGAATACGCGTAGGACACCCGGGCATATCCCTCGCCGGAGGCACCAAAGGCGTCGCCTGGGATGATGGCCACATGCTTCTGTTCCAGCAGCTTTGTGCAGAATTCCTGGCTGCTCATCCCGGTGGACTTGATGCAGGGGAACGCATAGAACGCGCCCCGGGGCTCAAAGCAGGTCAGCCCCATCTGGTTGAAGCTCTTCACCACCAGGCGGCGGCGCATGTTGTACTCGTCCCGCATCCGGTCGATCTCGCCATCGCACTCTTTCAGGGCGGTGATGGCCGCGTACTGGCTGGTGGTGGGCGCGCTCATGATGGCGCTCTGGTGGATCTTGGTCATGATTTTGATGATGGGCTCCGGGCCGCAGGCATAGCCCAGCCGCCAGCCCGTCATGGCATAGCTCTTGGAGAAGCCGTTGACCACGATGGTCCGCTCCGCCATATCCGGAAGGGACGCAATGGAGACGTGGGGCCGCAGGCCATAGTTGAGCTCCGCGTAAATTTCATCGGAAAGCACCATGATGTTGGTGCCCCGCAGCACCTCCGCAACGGCCTCCAGGTCTTCCCGCTCCATCACGGCACCCGTGGGGTTGTTGGGGAACGGCATGATGACCAGCTTGGTCTTGGGGGTAATGGCCGCTTTGAGGGCGTCTGCTTTGAGGCGGAACTCATCCTCCTGTCGGCAGGCCACATGGACCGGCACACCGCCGGAAAGGGTGGTGATAGGCTCGTAGCAGACAAAGCAGGGCTCCGGGATGACGACCTCATCCCCGGGCTGGACCAGCGTGCGGATGCACATGTCAATGGCCTCGCTGCCGCCTACCGTCACCAGCACCTGGCTGGGCTCATAGTGGAGATTCATCCGGCGGGCGAGATAGCGGGTGATCTCCGCCCGCAGCTCCTTGAGGCCCGCGTTGGAGGTGTAGCGGGTGCGGCCGTGTTCCAGGCTCTCGATGCCGGCTTCCCGCACGGCCCAGGGCGTTTTGAAATCCGGCTCGCCCACGCCCAGGCTGATGCACTCGGGCATCTCAGCGGCCAGATCAAAGAATTTGCGGATGCCGGAGGGCCGCATGGCCTTGGCGGCAGGCGCGATCAGTCGTTCGTAATCCATCACAGCACCGTGCACTCTCTTTCATCGATCTCGTCGTCCTGGTACAGGCGGCCCTCTTTTTTGTAGGTACGGAGGACAAAGTGAGTGGCCGTGGACAGCACATCGTCCAGCGGGCTCAGCCGCTTTGCCACAAATAGGGCGATCTCCTGGAACGTCTGGCCCTTGATGACCAGCTGCAGGTCGTAACCGCCGCTCATCAGCAGCACGCTCTCCACCTCGTCAAAAGCGGCAATGGTGGCCGCGATCTCATCAAAGCCGCGGCTCTTCTTGGGGCTGACGTTCAGCTCAATGACCGCCTCCACCCGGTTCACCCCGGCCTTTTCCCAGTCCACAAGGGTCTTGTAGCCCTTGATGATGCCCTGCGCCCGGGCCAGGTCGATCATGGCCGCCACCTCGGCGGGGGATTTATTCAGCATCGTGGCAATGTCCTCAACGGAAAGCCGCGCGTTATCTTCCAGAATTTTCAAAAGCTGTTCCATGGTGCGTTCTCCTTTTCAGCTTGTTGTGCGAGATTTGTAAATAAGTATAACACAAGCGGCGGCTGTTTTCATCTGGTTTTTTGCATAGAATGTCTTTTGGGAGTGTTCTCGGTTCTTTTTTCTAAAAACAGTGTTCAAATTTCAGCAAATCTGCTATACTTGAGGGGAACGAAACCTCTCCGTCATCGCTCGCGCGATGCCACCCTCCCTAATAGGGGAGGCCTTGGCAGTCGATGGAAGCTTTCTCTATTTGCCAAAGGCTCCCCTGTCAGGAAAGACTCCCCCGGCTGGGGGAGGTGGCACGAAAGTGCCGAAAGGGGAGTGGCTGGCGAGCGAAGCTCGACTGAGAGGTGAAACTTAAATTATGGGGTAGAAATTATGAAAGCATTTATCACGGTCATGGGTCATGATACCGTTGGCGTGGTCGCCAAAGTCTCGACCCTTTGCAGCGAACTGAATATCAACATTGAGGACGTGACCCAGAGCATTCTGCAGGGCATGTTCGCCATGATCATGCTGGTGGATATCTCCAAGTGCAGTGTCAACCATGAGGAGCTGCACCAGCGCATGGACGCCCTGGCCAAGGAGATGGGGATGCAGATCAACCTCACCCGCCAGGAAGTCTTCGACGCCATGCACACGATTTAAACCTCTCCGTCACGCCTGACGGCGTGCCACCTCCCCTAACAGGGGAGGCCTTGGCAGTCGATGGAAGCTTTCCCTATTTGCCAAAGGCTCCCCTACTAGGAAAGACTCGCCCCGGCGGGGAGGTGGCACGAAAGTGCCGAAAGGGGAGCGGCTGGCGAGCGAAGCTCGACTGAGAGGT
>NZ_QTVP01000051.1:0-6301 GCF_003460645.1 Faecalibacterium sp. OF04-11AC
CGTAGACCGAGTTGACAAAGGTATCAATGATCTGCCGCTGGTGCTCCATGTCTCTCATGTCACCCTTGCGGAATTTTTCAAACCAGAACCGCATCCATTCGCGGGTCAGGACGGGCTTTTTCAGCTCTTCTTCCAGAATGCTGGTGTTCAGAGCTTCTTTCCGGGCTTCCAGTTCGTCCAGCCGCTGCTTGGTGGTCGGGGTCAGGATGCCCTGTTCAATGGCTTCCAGAAGATTTGCCAGCCGCTTCTCTGTATCCCGGAGTTGGTCTTTCAGAACGGGCAGGCGAGTGTTCTCCTGCTGCTGGGCTTTCACAATCAAATCTATCAGCCGTTCGATGATTTCATCGCTGAAAATCACCTTGATGGCAGTGTCCACCACGAACCGTTCCAGCGGCTCCTTGCGGATAGCCTTCAGGTCACAGTGCGCCTTGCCGTGGCGCTTGGCATTGCCGCACTTGTAGTAATAGTAGGTGTTTCCCATGTGGCTGGTGCCGCTTTCGCCACCCATCAGGGTGCCGCACTTGCCACAGAACAGCTTAGTGGTCAGCAGATAGCTCACATCCTCTTTTGCAGGCCGACCGTGGGCGATCCTGTTCTGCTCGAAACGCTGCTGAACCCGGTCGAACAAATCCTGGTCAACAATAGCCGGAATGCCGCCCGGCGTCACAATGTCCTTGTAGCGGTATTCGCCGATGTAGCGGCGGTTGCGGAAGATCTGGAAGAAGCTGTTCTTTACGAACGGCTTCCCGGTGCGGGTACGCAGGCCGCGCTCATTCAGGGATGCTGCAATCTTCTCAGCCGGTTCGCCGTCGGCGTACCGGGTGAAGATCTCTTGCACGATGGGAGCCGTTTCCGGGTCGATATGGTACAGCCTGTCCTCCTTGCCGATGGTGAAGCCCAGCGGCACCACACCGCCGTTGTACTTGCACTGGAGGGCGTTTTCGCGCTCACCGCGCGCCACTTTCAGGGAGAGTTCGGCGGAATAGTATTCCGCCATGCCAATCAGCATACTCTCCACCATAATGCCTTCAGGCCCCTGCGAGATGGGTTCCATGGCAGACACCAGATGGACACCGTTCTTTTCCAGCTGGTACTTGTAGTTCACGGCATCGAACCGATTCCGGGCAAAGCGGTCCAGCTTCCAGACCAGAACTACATCGAAGATTTTCTTTCCGCTGTCCTTGATCATCCTCTGGAAGTCCGGGCGGTCATCTGTTTTGGCAGAGTAGGCACGGTCGATGTAGGTGCCGACCACGGTGATACCGTTCTTCTCGGCGTAGTCCTTGCAGTCGCGCAGCTGCCCTTCAATGGAGCTTCGCGCTGGCTGTCGGAAGAATAGCGGGCATAGATTACGGCGGTCATGGCTGCACCTCTCTTTACACATCATTGAATGTCAGGTTATTCAATCGAAGCAATGTTTCGTATAACCTATATACCATATTTCGCACCCGTTTGCAAGAAAAACAAAACAGAAAAGTGGTGGTGCTCACCGTGAACACCACCACTTCAGAAGAAAAAGGTTCTTTGCTTGCTTTATGCGTCTTAACAATTTGGAAACAATTGCGCAAAAGCTGTTTTGAGCGAATTAGCTGAGAGCAAGAATCGTCCCGTGGCCACAAATTTTCAATTCTTGAAAATGTTGTGCCCTTCCGGGACTGCACTTCTGCGACGCTCCCGCGTTTTTGAAGTGTTCTTGTTGGGGCGTACCTGCCCCAAACCCTGCTTCTGAGGTTACGACAAACTGGAAGTTGTCAGTCTGGTATATGCTTGATTTTCTGTAAATTCCCACTGCACAGTGCATCCATATTACGAAAAATTTTATCTGCATCCCAGTCCCACCATTTAAGGTTCAGCAGGTATGCCGTCAAATCATCATCAAACCGTTTGCGAATCATCCTGCATGGATTACCACCAGCAATGCTATATGGTGGAATATCCTTTGTGACAACAGAATTGGCTGCTATGATTGCGCCATCCCCAATATGAACACCTGGCATAACAGTTACATTCTGTCCAATCCAGACATCATTACCAACAACAGTATCTCCTTTTAGGGGTAGGTCTTCAAGGCTTGGTGTAAATTGCTCCCAACCACCGCCCATAATATTGAACGGGTAAGTCGTTACGCTGTTCATTCTATGATTTGCACCATTCATAATGAATTCGATTCCTTTTGCAATCGCGCAAAACTTTCCGATAATCAATTTATCGCCAAGAAATTCATAGTGGTGCGTAACATGGTCTTCAAACTTTTCTGCTCCGTTTACATCATCATAGTAAGTATATTCACCCACAATAATATTTGGCCTTGTGATCACATTCTTAATATATACAACTTGCTTTATGTTTTCGTTTGGATATACATGATCCGGATTTGGTCCCATAATATCACCCTTTCAAATTCCGATTTGTTGAGCCTAGTATACCATACTACCAGCTGAAAGAACACCCCTATATGTCAGAACTTTCCCTTTTTTCTGCGTACGTGCGTACCGGCCATGTACGGACGTACGCAGCGATTAGCCCTCAATGCGCCATATAGGGTGGACGACCAAGTTCGCACAAAGCGAACTTGATCCCGCAAAGCAAAAGGCAGGATACCACCGCCATGGTGATACCCTGCCTTTGCTCGTTTACCGTTCCGAGTAGTCCTTCCGCAGAACCTCTGATAAACAAAAAACGTACCCGAACCCTTTTTCATAAAGAATTGGGTTCGAGTACGAACTGTATGGTGGACGGTACAGGACTCGAACCTGTGACCTCCTGCACGTCAAGCAGATGCTCTACCAGCTGAGCTAACCGTCCAGATGTCGTATCGACTTGGATATATTACCACAGGTTTTTGCAAAATGCAAGCCCTTTTTTGAAAATTCCATCATTTTTTATTTTTTGATGGACAAACCGGCGGGGTTTGCTCCTTGACGCCTGTTTTGAATGCGGCTATTATAATAAAGTACATTGCCAAAAACGACAAAGGACGCTTTTGTATTCTCCGCAAAACGTCAATTTTTCAAAATGGGAGGCTTTTCATGAAAAAAATCGCGCAGGCCATTGTCCGGCTGCGGAAAATGATCCTGATCCTCGCAGTTCTGCTCCTGATCCCCTCGGCGGTGGGAGCCATTGCCACCCGCATCAACTACGACATCCTCTCCTACCTGCCGCCGGAGCTGGACTCCCGGGTGGGCCAGCTCATTCTGGAAGACGACTATCAGCTCGCTTCCACCAGCATGATCACCGTGGAGGGCCTGCCCACCCATGAGCTGCTGGCCATGAAGCAGGATATCGACGCCATCCCGGGCGTATTGCAGACGTTCTGGCTCAGCGACGTGGTAGACCCGGCCATCCCGGTGGAGATGCTGCCCGCCGATGTGCAGAAATTCCTGTTTGGCAAAAACGATTCCACCATCCTCATCGTCCGGCTGGGTGGTTCCAGCGTGAGCGAGGAGACCATGGAGGCCGTGGCGCAGATCAAAAAGGTGCTGCGGCGGGACTGCTTCTTTGGCGGCATCAGCGTCATTTTCTACGATACCAAGGCGCTGGTCACCCAGGAAATGCCCCTCTACTTACTGTTTGGCGGCGGTGCCTGCCTGCTCATTCTGTTCCTGGCGTTGGAGAGCGCCATCACACCCCTTCTGTTTATGCTGGGGCTGCTCTTCCCGCTGGTGTACAACTTTGGCACCAACTTCTTCCTCAAGGATGTCTGCTTCATTACCGAGGCGCTGGCCGCCGTGCTGCAGCTGGGCGTGACGATGGATTTTTCCATCTTCCTGCTCCACCGCTATGAAGAGGAAAAAGAGCTGGCCTCCTCCAACGAGGAAGCCATGGTCAACGCCATCTGCAAGACGACCACCTCCATCTCCGCATCCAGTCTGACCACCATTGCGGGCTTCCTGGCCCTGTGCGCCATGCAGCTGACGCTGGGCCGGGACATCGGCGTGGTCATGGCCAAGGGCGTGGCGCTGGGCGTGGTCTGCACCATCGTCATCCTGCCCGCCCTCATCCTCTTCTTTGACAAGTGGGTGGAAAAATACCGTCATCGCACGTTTATCCCCAAGCTCACCCGCCTGAGCCACTTTGTTTCGGGCCACCCGGTGGGGGTGCTGATCGCGTCCATTGCCATTATTATTCCCTTTGCACTGGCCCAGGGCAGGACTTCCGTCTACTACGCCCTGTTTGATGCCCTGCCGCAGGATATGCCCGGCATTGTGGGCGTGAGCAAGCTGGGCGAGGATTTCGGTATGGTGACCAACCACTTCATCCTTGTCCATGACGACCTGCCCGCCTCCAAGGTCAGCGCCCTGTGCGATGACATCGGCGAGCTGGACGGCATCACCCAGGTGGTCAGTCTGGATGCCATCACCGGCCCGGGCTTCCCCACCGAGATTCTGCCGGACGGCATTCTGGAAATTTTGCAGAACGCCGGTTACAAGCTGATCCTGGCCAACGGTGCCTACAAGGCCGGCTCCGACGCCGTGAACGCGCAGGTGGAGCAGATGATTGCCCTCGTCAAAGCGGCGGACCCGGAGGGCCTCGTCACCGGTGAGAGCGCCATGACGAAAGACCTGGTGGAAATCGCGGACAACGATTTTGCCAATGTCAACGTCTGGTCCATCCTGGCCGTGCTTGCCATCATCCTCGTCTCGTTCCGCAGCCTGTCCATCCCGGTCATTCTGGTGGCCAGCATTGAGGCCGCCATTGCCATCAATCTTGGCATTCCCTACTTTACCGGGGCTTCGCTGCCGTTCATCGCCAGCATCATCCTGGGCACCATCCAGCTGGGTGCCACGGTGGACTACTCCATCCTCATGACCACCCGTTACCGGGAGGAGCGCGCCCTGGGCCGCACCCCGCGGGAGGCCGCCCAGCAGTCCCTGGAACACTGCAGCCAGAGCATCCTCACCAGCGGCCTGACGTTCTTTGCCGCCACATTCGGCGTGGCTGTCATCAGCCAGATCGAGCTGATGCGGAGCATCTGCCTGCTCATCTCCCGGGGCGCGCTCATCAGCACGGTGGTCATCCTTGTGGTGCTGCCTGCCGCCCTGATGCTGCTGGACGGTCTCATCCGCCGCACCACCCTGGGCTGGCTCCCGTCCGCTGCCCCTCAGATGTCTGAAAAGGAGTAAACCTGCCATGAAAAAAACACTTCGCTTTACCAGCGCGGCCCTGACGCTGGCGCTGGCTGCCGGGATGGCCTTGCCCGCCTTTGCCGCCGCCAAGCCCAGCTTCTCCAAAGACGAGACGGTGTACGCCGTCATGGCCCCGGACGGCTCTGTCACCAGTACCACGGTCAGCGCCCACCTCTACAACGCGGCCGGCCTCTCCGGCGTCACCGACCGCTCCACCCTGACCGATATCGTCAATACCGAGAGCGACGCCGCGTTCACCCAGAACGGCGACAGCCTGACCTGGGACACCACCGACACCGATGTCTACTATAAGGGCGACACCAGCCGTGCCCTGCCTGTTTCCGCCGCCGTGACCTACACCCTGGACGGTGAAACCACCCCGCTGGAAAACCTGCTGGGCAAGAGCGGCCACCTGACCATCCGCATCGACCTGACCAACAACGAAACCGGCACCGTGACTGTCAACGGGGCCGAGCGCACCGTTGTCACGCCGTTTATCACCGCCGTGGGTGTGGTGCTGGGGGAAGACGCCTCCAATGTGACGCTGGAGCACGGCCTGCTGGAAAGTGCCGCCAAATCCACGGTCGCCGCCTTTGTCACCCTGCCCGGCGTCCGTGGTGCCCTGAGCGGCCTGCTGCCGGACAGCTTCTCCGCCGCAGAGGACTACTTGCAGGACAGTGTGACCGTGGAAGCCGACGTAGAAAACCTGTCCGCCCCGCAGATTTTGCTGGCCAGTGCCGCCAGTGCTGAGGCGCTGGGGCAGGGCAACGTGTTTGACCTGAGCAGCATCCATTCCCTGACCGACGGCATCAGCCAGCTCAACGACGCCATGCAGCAGCTGCTGAGCGGTGCTTCCCAGCTGGTGGACGGCGTGGCCCAGCTGGACAGTGGCGCGGCGGCACTGCTGGATGGTACCAGCCAGCTGAACAGTGGTCTGGACCAGCTGACCGAGGGCCTGGATACCCTGACTTCCAACAACGCGGCCCTGACCGCCGGTGCCCAGCAGGTGGCCGACGGGGTTCTGGATTCCGCCAGCAAGACCCTGATGGAGGGCGGCCTCATCGACACGCCCCTCACCTGGGACAATTACGCCGCTGTCATTGATGAAATTCTGACCCTGAACGATAAAACGCTGGAGGCCGGCCGCAAAAAGATGGTGCGCACATCTGGGAGCA
>NZ_QTVP01000052.1:0-5387 GCF_003460645.1 Faecalibacterium sp. OF04-11AC
GGCGGCAGTGTGGAGGGGGCGGGAAGCTCCACGCTCATCATTGAAGGGCGGAGGGCGCTGGGCGGGTGCGTGTTTTCGCCCCTGCCGGACCGTATTTTTGCCTCCACGCGGCGGCAGTGTGGAGGGGGCGGGAAGCTCCACGCTCATCATTGAAGGGCGGAGGGCGCTGGGCGGGTGCGTGTTTTCGCCCCTGCCGGACCGTATTTTTGCCTCCACGCTGGCCTGTGCGGCGGCCGCCGCCGGAGGCCGGGTGGAACTGACCGGATGCAGCCCGGAGCTCTATGCCCCGGTGCTGGAAATTCTGGCACAAATGGGCTGCCGGGTGGAGCGCGGCGGGGAGAGCGTGCAGGTGGCCCGGTTTGGGCGGCTGTACGGTGCGGGCCGGGTGTTCACCGGAGTATACCCGGCATTGGCCACCGATGCCGCCCCGCCGCTGGCGGCCGCCATGCTCTGTGCGGAGGGCGAAAGCAGTATTGAGGATGTGATCTTTGAGCAGCGGTTTGCCTGCGCGGAGGGCTTTGCGGCCTTGGGCGGGCGGGTAAATACGGCGGGCCGGGTGCTGCACATCCGGCCGGGTGGTGCACTGCGGGGCACACGCCTTTCCGCACCCGACCTGCGGGGCGGGGCCGCGCTGGTGCTGGCAGCCATGGCGGCACAGGGCAGGAGCCAAATCGGCGGGGTTGCGTATCTCGACCGTGGATATGCGGATTTTACAGAGATTTTGGCCTCTCTTGGGGCACGAATTTACCGAGAAACGAAGCCCGCGTGACCCCCGGTGAAAAAAACACCCCCAAAAACCCAAATTTGTCTTGCAATCGGAACCAAAAGATGATACGATACTGTTATATAGTAGCAATAATATGAGATAATCCTGCCCTTGTACACGGCGGGTGTACGATAAAATCCGATGGAGGACAAAGTTATGGCATTGATGCTCGACGAAGAAATGGACGAAAACGTTACGACGATTAAGGTAATTGGCGTCGGTGGCGGCGGCGGAAACGCTGTCAACCGGATGGTCAGCGACGGCCTGCAGGGCGTGGAATTCATCGCGATGAACACCGACCAGCAGGCACTGGCCAAGAACCATGCTGCCACCAAGGTGCAGCTGGGTTCCAAGCTCACCAAGGGCCGCGGCGCGGGTGCCGACCCTGAGATCGGCCAGCGCGCCGCCGAGGAGAGCAAGGACGAGATCGCAAACGCGCTCAAGGGCTCTCAGATGGTCTTTATCACCGCCGGTATGGGCGGCGGCACCGGCACGGGCGCGGCCCCTGTTGTGGCCGAGGTCGCCCATGACCTGGGCATCCTGACCGTTGGCATCGTGACCAAGCCGTTCTCTTTTGAGGGCAAGCGGAAGATGGGCCTGGCCGAGCAGGGCATTGCAAACCTGCTGATGCATGTGGACAGCCTGATCGTGATCCCCAATGAGCGCCTGAAGATGATCAGCCAGGAGAAGATCACCCTGATGAACGCTTTCCAGGCTGCGGATAACGTGCTGCGCCAGGGCGTGGAGTCCATCTCCGCCCTGATCAATGTGCCCGCATTCATCAACCTGGACTTCGCCGACGTGCGCTCCATCATGAAAGACGCGGGCTACGCACACATGGGCGTGGGCAGCGCCAAGGGTGCCGGCAAGGCAGAGAACGCAGCCAAGGCGGCCATTTCTTCTCCGCTGCTGGAGACCAGCATTGCCGGTGCACACGGCGTCATCATCAATATCACCTCCAGCCCGGACATCGGCCTGGAAGATGTTGAGACCGCTGCAGGCCTCATCACCCAGAGCGCGCATCCCGATGCAAACATCATCTGGGGTACTGCGTTTGATGAGAATCTCTCCGATGAGATGCGCGTGACCGTGGTCGCCACCGGTTTTGACAACAAGGTGCCCGAGGGCCTGCGCAACAGCCTGAACAATGCTGCAGGCACTGCCGCTTCCACGCCGTCGGCTGTCTTCAGCTCTGACGTGGCAGCCGCCAACAATGCCGCAAAGCAGCAGCCTGCTGCCAACACCGCCAAGGTGGAAGAGGAGAGCAGCGACAACCGTTATTACGATGAGCTGCTGGCCATCCTGAACAAGCGCAAGTAAAATGAAACCGCCGGGTGGAAACGCTGCCGCCCGAAAGCAGAACATGTGTCCCTTGCGCATGGGCGGTAAGGAGGCATTGAGGATGGTACATCCGGACGGAGGGCTGCATACCCAGTGGCTGAGCAGCCGGAAAAACAGCCTGCTGCGCTGCATTGAGCGTCTCTGTGCCGAAACAGCGTCCGATTGCCGCCGCACCCAGCGCCGATTACAGGAAGTGGAGGAAGCCATGGCGAGCCAGAACCAGCCGGGAGGCACTCTGCCGGGCATTGTTCCGGTGTCCGGGGGCAGTCTGCGCTTTCTGAGGTGGAGGTGCTCCGCCGCAGGCTGGAAGCCGCCAACGCGGAGATCCGCCGGTATGAGACCCGCCTGTTTGCCTATGAGCGCGCCATGCTGGACCTGCGCCGGGAAAATGCTGAGCTGCAGGCTCTGTGTGAGCAGGCCCGGGCGGGCGAGACCCTGCCGGAGCCGACGCCTCAGCCCACCGTTCCGGTGCTGGAAAAGCCGGAGCTCCCGGTCATCCATTTCCCGGCCCCCGCGCGGGATGCCGGGGTGGCTCAGGGACCGCTTCCCGGCGAGATCGAGACCCTGCTGGACACGGGCACCCCGGAGTGGGAGCCCAAGACCAAGCTGGATCACCTCTCGGTGGACATCATCTCCCAGCTGGAACAGCTGATGGGCACATAAAAAGCAAAATCACCAATGCAATGTCAATTGCATTGGTGATTTTTTACATCTTTTGCCTCTCCTTCGCAGGAGAGGTGGCACGCCGTCAGGCGTGACGGAGAGGTTTTACAAAGTCCAACCTCTCACCGCGCCATCCCGCATACGCGGGCGCGGCACGGAGCTCTCCTGGCAAGGAGAGCCAAGCGAAAGAAGCTTTATTTTACCGCGCTGGTGCGGTGCTCCATGAGGTACGTTGCTTCCAGGTCAGCAATGTGGAGCTTGACGGCCAGAGGGTATTTATCGTAGGCCTCCGAGATGGCAAAGCAGCCGCCCCGGGCCGCGTCGTCAAAGCCGCCCATGTGCCAGCGGATGGCCACCGCTTCCTCCACTTTCAGTTTCATGAACCGCTCAATGAGGAAAACGCTCTTCTCGCCGTGGCCGTAAGGGAACAGATCCTCCACGCTGTAGGAGGGCACTTTTTCCCACTGGCCGGTCACGTCATTTTTCACGTTGCGGGTGCCGCGCTTGTAGTAGTTGGCCTTGCACAGGTCGTGCAGCAAGGCGCAGATGGCAAAGCTCTCCTCGCTGTCGCCCTCGGTGAAGAACGTGTCATGGAGGGCGTGATAGACGTTGAGGCTGTGCATACACAGCCCGCCCTCACAGGCTCCGTGGAACCGGGTAGAGGCCGGAGCCGAGAAGAAATCGGTCTTGTTGTCCAGCCAGTCCAGCAGCTTCTCGCTGCCGGGGCGGGTGACATGCTGCTGGAAGATCTGCAAAAACTCCTCGCGGTCGCCCATCTTACAGCTCCATATCGTCCAGGATGCCCTTGAGGATGGCCAGCTCGTCGTGGCTCAGGGAAATGCCCTTGCCCATCCGGGTGCCGTCCGGGGACCAGTCGCGGATATCATACTTGGGCTCGCCGTCGTTCCAGCTGATGAGGTTGAGCTGGCGCTCCCAGCCGCGGGGCCGCTGGGAGAGGACTGCCAGCTTCTGGACCACTTCGTATTTGATTTCTGCCATGGTAACATTACCTGCCTTTGTCTTTGTTTGCTACCATAATAAAAGAAGCGGCCGAAGATTTCAACTACTAAATTAAAAATAATTTGAAAATTGTTTCAGAACTTAGCCGTAGGGGGCGTCCTCCCGCCACTCCACCAGTGCTTCCACGCCGCTCTCGTCCTCATCCGGGGCCGGGTGGGCAGAGTGGGTGTGCTGGGCCGTGCCGAACAGCTGCTGGCCGTACTGGGCCATCACGCTGGTGGAAACATCGCCTTGTAAATAATCCTCAGCGTTTTTCTGGTAGCAGGCGGCAGGGGTGCCGTCCGTTACCTCGATGGAGCTCCCCTTGGCAGGGGAGCTGTCCGCGCCAGAGCGCGGACGGAGAGGTTTTATTTCAAAATCAGGCAGATGCCCCAGCGGAGGGCTCACCCTGCTCGACGTGTTTCCAACGGAATGCTTGTGCTTCGACATAAAAACACCTCCGCGCATAGTTTGCGCAGAGGTGCCGCGATTATACGATGAGCTCTACCGTGCTCCCGCCGCTGCGGGCCTTGCGGACGACCACCTGACGGTCAACGCGCTCCTTGAGGGCTCCTACATGGGAGATGATACCCACCAGCCGGTCACCCTCGGTCAGGCCTGCCAGCACCCGGATCGCCTGTTCCAGCGAGTCCTCGTCCAGGGAGCCAAAGCCCTCGTCGAGGAAAAGGGTGTCCAGCCGGATGCCGCCGGCGGCGCTCTGCACCTCGTCTGAAAGGCCCAGGGCCAGCGCCAGAGAGGCCTTGAAGCTCTCGCCGCCGGAAAGGGTCTTCACGCTGCGGCGGGTGCCGTTGTAGTGGTCGATGACGCCGAGGTCGAGGCCGGACTGGCTGCGCTGGTTCTCGGCCCCGATCCGTTCCAGCTCGTATTGGCCCGCCGTCATCTGCATCAGGCGGGTGTTGGCGTGGACGAGGATGCGGTCGAGGTAGTTCATCTGAATGTAGGCTTCCAGCCGGATCTTCTGTTTGCTGCTCAGGGTGCCGCCCGCCGTGGCGGAGAGGGCGCTGACCCACTGCCAGCGGTGTTCCAGCGCCGTGAGCCGGGCCGAGTGCTGGCGGTACTGGGCGGCTGCGTTCCGGTTGGGCACCAGCCGGGCGTTGAGGGCCTTTTCGGCGGCGGTCAGCTGGCTGCGGGCGGTCTGCAGCTGGGCGTTGAGGGCCTTTTCGGCGGCGGTCAGCTGGCTGCGGGCGGTCTGCAGCTCCGTTTGCCGGGCCTGCAATGCTGCCAGCTCCCGCGGGGGCAGCGTGTTTTCAGAAGTCTGCTGGGCCTCCAGTGTGCGGACGGTGGCCTCGGCAGCGGCCGCCGCCTGCTGGGCCTGCGCCGCCTGCGCTTCCAATGCAGCGCGCTGGTCGGCCAATTGCTTGCGCTGGGCTTCCAGCTGGGTGCGGCGTTTCGTCTGGGCAGCATTTTCAGTCTGCTGTGCGTGCAGAGCGTCCAGTGCCCGGCGAAGGGCGGTATGCTCCTCGGCTAATGCGGTCTTGAGCAGGCCCACCGTCAGCGGCACCGGCCCCTCCGGAGAAGTGAACCGCTCCGGCAACAGGGCCTCGGCGTCCTGCCGCAGGCGGGCGCGGCCCTCCTGCTCCCGGGTCAGGGCGGCGCG
>NZ_QTVP01000053.1:0-5377 GCF_003460645.1 Faecalibacterium sp. OF04-11AC
TTCTCTTTTGGGGACAAAAGAGAACATATCCTCATAGTTGCAGCATCTCAGCGCATTTCTGCACCTCTGCATTGACGGCCTCAAAATCCACCGCCGCGCGGTAGTAGGTTTCCAGCTCATCGTGGCAGCTTTTGGCCTGTGCCATCAGGGCAACGGCCTGTTCCAGCAGCTCGTTGGCGGCCCGCTCGTTGAACCGCAGCCGGGCCCGGCACCGGGCCAGATTCTCCCGGTCCAGGAAGCGGGTGCACCGCACGGCCTGCACGCCGGGCAGCTGCACCGGGTGCCAGCTGTTGTCCGTGAGGAATGCCAGCCGCAGGGAGGGGATGAGAATGTGGTCGATCTTATCCTCCGGGTGCATGGCACAGGGGCAGGTGATGATGTGATACCCCCGGGCCAGCGCTTCGGCCCGGATGAGTTCCAGCAGCAGCCGGGAGACGGCCCCGTAATCATCCCGGAAGACGATGCAGCGGTCGGCCAGAGCCTGCACGGTGCCCTTGTAAAAGACCATCCACTTGGGGGTGATGGCCGAGAGCAGACGCAGCTCCTCGCTGGGGGAGCAGTCGTCCGGGCACCGGGGCAGCACCCGGGTGCAGAGCCGCTTGACATAACGGCGGACTTTTTCAAAGTTGGTACTGCAGGCCTCGGCCCGGCGGCTGTCCAGCAGCAAACTCCCGGCGGAGGCTACATATCGCGCGGCCCGGGCCCGCAGCTGCGCGTTGCGCCGGAACAGGGCTTTGACTTCCTCGCGGTGGGGAGCCAGGGCCTCGGCCCGGATGGTGTGATAGAGGCTGACAACGATCTCGTCAGCCCCCGGGGCGTCCGGTTCCAATACATGGGGCGCGGTGGCGTCCACGATGGCGGCCCGCCGCCCCAGAAACACCACCCCGTCCAGACTGTCCGGGTCGCTGGCGCAGTGCACCCGCTCAATGGACTGGCCCTGCTGCTCGGCCTTTTGGGCCAGCTGCTTCATCAGGGTGGATTTGCCGCAGCCTGGCCCGCTTTTGATGAGATACATCTGCATCCCCGGCTCCCGCCGCAGGGGCTCAAAATAGCCTTTGAACCCGGCGGGCGTGGTGGCACCAAGGAAGAAATCAACGGTTTTGCTCGTGGTCTGCATCATGAGAGAACACCTCGCTTTTGCTATAAAGCTATGCAAAAGCGGGGGCGGATTGTGTTTCCTCCATGGATCAGTAAGTGTGCTCGCACACCTGCCCGATCTTTTCCCGCAGGGCCAGGAAATCCGCAAAGGCGTCCGGTTTATTCTGCTTCTGGCGGAGCAGGGCGGCGGGGTGGAACGTGCCCATGAACCAGATGCCGCCTTTTTCAATAAAGGTGCCGTGCTCTTTGGTCACGGAGAAATCCGCCCGGATCATCCGCTGGGCGGCAATGCGGCCCAGGCAGACCACGATCTTGGGCTGCAGGAGGCGGAACTGCTCCCGCAGCCAGGGCATACAGGCCTCGCTCTCGGCCGGGAGCGGGTCGCGGTTCTGGGGCGGGCGGCACTTGACGATGTTGGCGATGTAGCAGTTCTGGTTCCGGTCTAGGTCGATGGCAAACAGGTATTTATCCAGCAGCTGGCCGCTGCGGCCCACAAAAGGCAGGCCCTGCTCATCCTCGCTCTGGCCGGGACCTCGCCCACAAACAGCACTTCGGCCGTGGGTACGCCCTGCCCGAACACCACGTTGGTGCGGGTGGTGTGCAGCGGGCAACGGGTGCAGGAGAGGCATTGGGTGCGTAACGTTTCAAGATCCATAGCTTCGTTCCTTACTCTTTATAAAATGACAAAAAGCAGACAGTCCGGGAACTGCCTGCTGTCGGTTCAATCGAATAGATCGGTGTGGCTGCCGGTGCGGAAAAGAAAGAGGATCAAGTCTTCCCCATCGACACGATAAACGAGAAGCCAGTCCGGCCGGATATGACATTCGCGAAAGCCGATATAATCACCGGTCAGGGCATGGTCACGGTTTTTGTCCGGCAGAGGCTGCCCGGCGGCAAGCTGATCGACGATGGCGTTGAGCGCATCCAGATCAAGGCCGCGTTTGGCAGCGAGCTTGAGGTCTTTCTTGAAGCGGTTGGAAAGAACGACATCAAGCATCCGAGAGTACCTCATTCATGGCATCCTGAAAAGAAGCGTAGCGCTTATACTTTTCTGGGCGTGCTTTCATCTCGACATACTCGTTCAGCGCGGCTGCCGTTTCTGCATTGGGATTCTCCCGAGTGACAGCAAAGGGAAGGCCCTGGACACGGAGAGACTGCTTGAGAAAAAGAGTGATCGCGGTGGAAAGGTCAATGCCGAGGTCGGCAAACAATTCCTGACTGGAACGCTTAAGCTCCGGGTCAAGACTGATATTGGTGCTTGTTCTTGCCATATCGAAAACCTCCATACAAGTATTCTATTATCAATATAGCATATTTGAGAGAAATGTCAACATGTTGTGCGCATGATGTGCATGCAAAATATAGAACGGAAAAAGAAAGAGGTTATAGCCCGTAAAACAGTTCGACGGGGGAAGCATCGTCTGTTTCTTAACAAATTAAATGACAAACATTTCACAAACCTGTGATGAATTTCTGGAATAAATATACCACAAAATTGCGGTTTTGTCTTGAAGTTTTCTGACTCTGTGCTAGAATAAAAAAGAGGGTGCTCCTGTGCACCCAGGAAAAATTGCAAAAGTTATTTCGGAGGTAATCACAATGGCTGATATGTTTGCACCGCTGGTAGCCCAGCTGAAAGCGAACCCCAAGACGATCGTTTTTACCGAGGGCAATGACCCCCGCATCCTGGAGGCCGCAAGCAAGCTGCTGGCTGAGGGCGTGCTGAAAGTGGTTATGGTCGGCAACGAGGCAGAGTGCAAGGCTGCCGCTGCTGCTGGCAATTTTGATATTTCTGCTGCTGAGATCATCGACCCTGAGAACTATGCAGGCTTTGATGAGATGGTCAACACCATGGTCGAGCTGCGCAAGGGCAAGCAGACCGCTGAGGAGTGCACCGCACTGCTGAAGAAGTCCAACTACTTCGGCACCATGCTGGTCAAGATGGGCAAGGCCGACTGCCTGCTGGGCGGCGCTACCTACTCCACCGCTGACACCATCCGCCCCGCTCTGCAGCTGGTCAAGACCAAGAAGGGCGCACATCTGGTGAGCTCCTGCTTCATCCTGGACCGCGACTGCGGCGAAGAGGGCCTGAAGCGCATTGCCATGGGCGACTGCGCTGTCAACATCGATTACACCGACACTGTGGACAAGGCTACCGGCGAAGTCAAGGTCAGCGCTGCTTCCAAGCTGGCTGAGGTGGCTGTCGAGACCGCCAAGACTGCAAAGCTGTTCGGCATCGACCCGAAAGTGGCTGTCCTGAGCTTCTCCACCAAGGGCTCCGGCAAGGGCGGCACCGTTGCTCTGAGCCACGATGCAGTCATCAAGGCTCAGGAGATGGACCCCGAGCTGGCTGTGGACGGCGAGCTGCAGTTTGACGCTGCCGTTGCTCCCGAGGTCGCTCAGGTCAAGTGCAAGGGCAGCAAGGTCGCTGGCCAGGCCAACACCTTTATCTTCCCCTGCATCGAGGCCGGCAACATCGGCTATAAGATCGCACAGCGTCTGGGCGGCTATGCTGCTTACGGCCCCATCCTGCAGGGCCTGAACGCTCCCATCAACGACCTGTCCCGCGGTTGCAACGCGGACGAGGTCTACAAGATGAGCCTGATCACTGCCTGCCAGTCCTGATTGATTACCTGCTAGACGGATATCAGAGCCCCGCCGGAGTTTTTCCGGCGGGGCTCTTTTGCTGCCCTCTTGCAATCTGCCCCAAAGTATGATACAATAACCAAGCACATCAAAGATGTGTCATGTCGGACAGCGCCTGCTGCGTGGTTCGGCATACGGATGCGGGCCCTGTACGATGGGGCCGCTGTGAACCAGGTCAGGTGGGGAACCAAGCAGCCTTAAGCGGCGCGCCCCGTGCGTTTCAGTCAGCCTGCATCCGTATGCCGAGTTACGCAAGGCGGGGGTCAAACCCCGTCAGCGCTGTCCGATTTTTTATTGTCAAAGGAGGAGAGCCGGATGTATCGCGCGTTGTACCGCAAGTGGAGACCCCAGCGGTTTGAGGATGTGGTGGCCCAGCACGGCACGGTGACCGCGCTGCGCAACCAGGTGGCCGCCGGGCGCGTTGGCCACGCCTACCTGTTTACAGGCGTGCGCGGCACGGGCAAGACCACCTGCGCCAAGATCTTTGCCAAGGCGGTCAACTGCCTCAACCCCCACGACGGCGACCCCTGCTGCCAGTGCTCCATCTGCCGCGGCATCGACGACGGCAGCATCCTGGACGTGGTGGAGATGGACGCGGCCTCCAACAACGGCGTGGACGATATCCGCGGCCTGCGGGATGAGACGGCCTACACCCCCAGCGAGTGCCGGTATAAAGTATATATCATCGACGAGGTGCACATGCTCTCGACGGCGGCGTTCAACGCCCTGCTCAAAACGCTGGAGGAGCCGCCCGCCCACGTCATCTTCATCCTGGCCACGACCGAGATCCAGAAAGTGCCGGAGACCATCCTCTCCCGCTGCCAGCGGTATGATTTTGCCCGCATCGTCCCGGAGGACATTGCCCGGCGGGTGGAGTACATCGCCGGGGAGGAGCACCTGCAGCTGACCACCGAGGGCGCGGAGCTTATCTCCCGCCTGGCGGATGGTGCCATGCGCGATGCGCTGTCCATCCTGGACACCTGCGCGGGTGTGACCTCCCAGATCGACGCCAGCGTTGTCCGCAAGATGGCGGGCGTGACCGACCGGAGCTACCTGTTCCGCATCTCGGACGCCATTGCCGCCCAGGATGGCGCCACGGCGCTGGCCTGTCTGGCCCAGCTGCGGCAGCAGGACTCGGTGGACATCAAGCGGCTGACGGATGAGCTCATTGCCCACTACCGGGCCCTGATGCTGGCGGCCCTGCCCGGCGGGCAGGCGCTGCTGACCGGTGTCTCGCCCGAGGAAGAAGCCCTCTATCTGCAAAAAGGCCCGGCGCTGGGCCAGCGGGAACCCATCCGGCCATCCGGCTGCTGGGCAACGCGCTGGAGCACATGGCCCGCGGCAGCGACCAGCGCATTGAGCTGGAACTGGCGCTGGTCAATCTGGCAGAGCCGCTGCAGCCCGTGGCGCAGCCGATACAGGCCGTTCCGGCCCGTGCCTCTGCCGCCCCTGCTCCGGAGGCCCCCCAGCCCTTTGCGGCCGCACAGGCCCAGCCGCAACCCTTTGTGAGCGCCCCCGCGGCCCCGGTGCAGCAGGTCCGGTCGCCCCGGCCCCGGTGGTTACTGCCCCCGAGCGCCCCCGCGGCCCCGGTGCAGCAGGTCCGGTCGCCCCGGCCCCGGTGGTTACTGCCCCC
>NZ_QTVP01000054.1:0-5141 GCF_003460645.1 Faecalibacterium sp. OF04-11AC
TGGTAGGAAAGCCTCGCCCCGGCGGGGAGGTGGCACACAAGTGTCGAAAGGGGGCGGCTGGCGCGAAGCGTCTGAGAGGTTTTTTCACGAAAAAGCTTGCATATTTCGCAAATGTATGCTATATTCTAGTAGTACGATATAGTTTTTATGGAACGTGGGCCGCAAGGTCCGCGTTTCTTGTTTGTTTGGAGGTTTTTTATGGCGAAACAGTCTGGCGGCAATACCGCCCAGAGAGTCGAAGCGCTTGTCCGCCCCACCGTGGAGGGCATGGGCCTGCGCCTGTGGGATGTTGTCTTTGAAAAAGAGGGGCCGGACTGGTATCTCCGTGTGCTGATCGACAAGGCGGACGGCTCCACCATGGACACCGACACCTGCGCCGATGTGTCCCATGCGCTGGACCCCATCCTGGACGAGGCAGACCCCATTGAGCAGAGCTATTATCTGGAGGTGGGCAGCCCCGGCCTTGGCCGCAAGCTGACCCGCCCGGAGCACTACACCGCTGTACAGGGCCAGAAGATCAGCGTCAAACTGTACAAGGCCAACGAGAACGGTGCCAAGGAGTTTTCCGGCATCCTGACCTCCCGCGAGGGGAATACCATCACGGTGGAGACCCCGGCGGGCCCCGTCCGCTTTGAAGCCTCCGCCGCCAGCACGGTGCGCCTGTGCGACGACGAAGACCTGTTTCATTGAAAAGTAAAACCCTTTATCACATAGAGAGTAAATCATAGGAGGAACCCGAAAAATGGCAGCAGCTAACAATGAATTTTTTGAAGCTCTCTCCATGCTGGAGCACGAGCGCGGCATCACCGCTGAGTATCTGATCGAGAAGATCAAGGCAGCGATCGTGATCGCTGTCAAGAAGAACTACGAAGTGGAAGACAACAACGTCATGGTGGAGATCGACCCCGCCAACGGCAAATTCAACGTTGCTCTCATTCAGGATGTTGTGGCCGATGAGGACTGGTACGACGAGCACAGCGAGATCGGCATTACCGAGGCCCAGAACATCCGCAAGGATTACAAGGTGGGCGACCGCGTGGTCACTCCCCTCAAGACCAAGGATTTTGGCCGCATCGCCGCACAGACCGCAAAGCACGTCATCCGTCAGGGCATCCGCGAGGCCGAGCGCAGCCAGCAGCTGAGCGAGATCCAGTCCCGCGCCCATGACATCGTGCAGGCCACCGTTACCCGCGTGGACCCCGAAAAGGGCATCGTGGCCGTGGATCTGGGCAAGGGCGGCGAGGCCATCCTGCCCCGCAACGAGCAGGTGCCCGGTGAGACTTACACCGAGGGCCAGGTGCTGCAGGTCTACGTTGTGGACGTCGTCAGCGGCGACCGCGGCGCGCGCGTTATGATCAGCCGTACCCACCCGGGCCTGGTCAAGCGCCTGTTTGAGCTGGAAGTGCCTGAAATTTACGACGGCACTGTGGAAGTCAAGGCCATCAGCCGTGAGGCCGGTGCCCGCACCAAGATGGCAGTCTGGTCCAAGGACGCCAACGTCAACCCCGTTTCCGCCTGCATCGGTCCCCACGGTGACCGTGTGGCTGCTGTGGTCGAGAAGCTGGGCGGTGAGAAGATCGACATCGTTAAGTGGAGCGAGGATGTCTCCGAGTTCATCTCCGCGGCCCTCAGCCCGGCCAAGGTGCTCAAGGTGGAGCTGCTGCCCGGCGAGACCCGCTCCTGCCGTGTGACCGTGCCTGACCAGCAGCTGAGCCTGGCCATTGGCAACAAGGGCCAGAACGCCCGTCTCTGCGCGCGCCTGACCGGCTACAACATCGACATCCGTCCCGAGAGCGGCTACTATGGCGAGGACGAGGAGCCCAAAGCCGAGCAGCCCAAGACCGAAGAGACCGCTGAGTGATTCCAGCGTACCCACTGCCAAAGGAGGGAAATCGGATGGCACAAAAAAAGATCCCGGCCCGCCAGTGCATTGGCTGCATGACCAGCCGCCCCAAAAAGGAGCTGGTGCGGGTGGTGCGCGCCCCGAGCGGAGAGATCAGCATTGACCCGGTGGGCAAAAAGCCCGGCCGCGGCGCGTACCTCTGCCCGGACGCCGCCTGCCTTGCAAAGGCAAAAAAGAAAAAGGCGCTGGAGCGCTGCTTTGAGCAGCCGGTTCCCGCCGAAGTTTACGACGCGCTGGCCCGGCAGCTGGCCGCGGTAGAACAGGAGGCCGCACAGGATGGCAAAGAATAAGAACAACGCCCCCGCAAAGCCTGCGCTGGCCCCGGCAGATGCCCTGTACCAGGCCGTGAGCCTCTGCCGCAAGGCAGGCGCCCTGACCATGGGCTTTGACGCCGTGGAAGATGCCTGCGTCAAGGGCAAGGCGTGGCTGGTCATGGTGGCCAGCGACGCCAGCGCCAAGACCGTGCAGCGCTTGAACTATGCCGTAGGCGACCTGGTGGATGTGATCCCCATGCCGCTGACACAGGATAGACTGGCTGATATCAGCCGTAAACCGGTGGCGGTGTATGCCGTGACCGACCGCAACCTCGCAAAGCTCTGCTTTGACCGCCTGACGGACTGTGGAGCAATCAAAAATGAGGAGGATATGAGCGAATGACCGTAAAATATAAAGTAAGCGATTTTGCAAAAGACCTGAATATTTCCGCCAAGAAAGTGCTGGATGAGCTGAACGCCATGGGCAGCACCGGCAAGAAGAACAGCTCCACTCTGGAGGAGAACGAGCTGAACTACCTGCTGGAGAAATTCAGCAAGGATCATAGCGAGACGGACCTGAGCGCTTATCTGAACAGCGCCAAGCAGCCCGCTGCCCCCAAGAACACGGAGAAGAAGCCCGAGCAGAAGAAAGCCGAGAAGCCCGCTGAGAAAAAGGCGGAGCCCAAGGCCGCCCAGAAGCCGGCTGAGAAGAAGTCGGAGCCTGCAAAAGCTGCCCAGCAGCCCCAGCAGAAAAACAATAACAGCAAGCATAACGAGAAGAAGCCCGAGCAGCATAAGAAGCGGGAGGAGAAGACCGTCTCCCTGAGCGAGCTGGCCCGTGAGACCGGTGCCAAGGCAAGCACTGCCCCGGCTCAGTCCGTCTCCGTCCGCCGCGAGGACAATCAGGTCACCGTGGATACCCGTACCGTGGATATGAACGTGGACCGCTTTGATGCCCGTTACGACGATCTGGCTTCCACCAAGAACACGGAGAACCGCCGCAAGCCTACCCCGCAGGGCAACAAGCAGAAGTTCACCCAGCGCGGCCAGCGTCAGCGCCAGCAGTTCCAGAAAGGCAAGCGCGAGACCGAGTTCGAGCGCCTGCAGCGCATCCAGCTGGAAAAGGCCCGCAACGCACAGCTGAAAGTCTCCATCCCGGATGAGATCACCGTCGGTGAGCTGGCTGCCCGCCTGAAGCAGCAGGCTGGTAAGGTCATTGCCAAGTTCATGCAGATGGGTGAGATGCACGCCATCAACGACATCATCGATTTTGATACCGCTTCCCTGCTGGCCGAGGAGTTCCACGCAAAGGTCGAGCACGAGGTGCATGTGACCATCGAGGAGCGCCTGTTCACCCAGGAAGAGGATGCACAGGAAGACCTCGTCGAGCGTCCCCCGGTCGTCTGCGTCATGGGCCACGTTGACCACGGCAAGACCAGTATCCTGGATGCCATCCGCAAGACCAACGTCACCGCGGGCGAGGCCGGCGGCATCACCCAGGCCATCGGTGCTTATCAGGTCAAGATCAACGACAGCCTGATCACGTTCCTGGATACCCCGGGCCATGAGGCATTTACCTCCATGCGTGCCCGTGGTGCCAACATGACCGATATCGCGGTTCTGGTCGTGGCTGCCGACGACGGCATCATGCCCCAGACCATTGAGTCCATCAACCACGCCAAGGCTGCCAACGTCAAGGTCATCGTGGCCATCAACAAGATGGATAAGCCCACGGCCAACCCCGAGCGCGTCAAGGAGGGCCTGACCAAGTACGGCCTCATCCCCGAGGACTGGGGCGGCGACGTGGCCTGCATCCCTGTTTCTGCCATGACCGGCATGGGCATCAACGACCTGCTGGAGCGCATTGCGCTGGAAGCTGAGGTCATGGAGCTCAAGGCCAACCCCAACCGCCGCGCCAAGGGTGCTGTGGTCGAGGCTCGTCTGGACAAGGGCCAGGGCCCCATTGCCACCATCCTGGTGCAGAACGGCACCCTGCACTCCGGCGATGTCATCATTGCCGGTACCGCTGTGGGCCGTGTGCGTACCATGCGCAGCGATAAGGGCAAGCTGCTGAGCGATGCCGGCCCCTCCACCCCTGTGGAGATCACCGGCCTGACTGCTGTGCCCGAGGCAGGCGACCTGTTTGAGGCCGTTGAGGACGAGCGCCTGGCCCGTGAGCTGGCCGAGCAGCGCATTGCTGACGCCAAGGAGAAGCAGTTCTCCTCGTTCCAGAAAGTCACCCTGGATAACCTGTTCAGCCAGATGGCTCAGAACGATATGAAAGAGCTGGCCATCGTCGTCAAGGCCGACGTGCAGGGCTCTGCCGAGGCTGTCAAGCAGAGCCTCGAAAAGATCTCCAACGATGAGGTCCGCGTCCGCGTCATCCACGCCGGTGTCGGTGCCATCAGCAAGTCCGATGTGGATCTGGCCGATGCCTCCAACGCCATCATCATTGGCTTCAATGTCCGCCCGGACAACGTGGCCAAGGAAGAGGCCGCCGCTACCAAGGTCGAGATGCGGATGTACCGTGTCATTTACGATGCCATCAACGATGTCACCGACGCTATGAAAGGTATGCTGGCTCCCAAGTTCCGCGAGGTCTCTCTGGGCGAGCTGCAGGTCCGTCAGGTGTACAAGATCTCCAACGTCGGCACCGTTGCCGGCTGCCGCGTGACCAACGGCAAGATCACCCGCGACAGCAAGGTGCGCGTGGTCCGTGACGGCATCGTCATCACCGAGGACGAGATCGCGTCCCTGAAGCGCTTCAAGGATGACGCCAAGGAAGTGGCCGAGGGCTACGAGTGCGGCGTGACGCTGGCAAAGTTTGCGGACGTCAAAGAGGGCGACGTGTACGAAGCTTTCAAGATGGAAGAGTACCGCGACTAAGATTTGCAAAACTTCTCAGTCTCGCATTCGCTCGACAGCCGTTCCCTTTTCGGCACTTGTGTGCCACCTCCCCCGGCCGGGGGAGGCTTTCCTACCAG
>NZ_QTVP01000055.1:0-4988 GCF_003460645.1 Faecalibacterium sp. OF04-11AC
GATGACGGTGAGGTTCCACCTGTTCCCATTCCGAACACAGAAGTTAAGCTCACTCGTGCCCAAGATAGTTCGCTGGAAACGGCGCGTGAAAATAGGTAGTCGCCGACTTTTATATGGCCCGTTGGTCAAGCGGTTAAGACAGAGGCCTCTCACGCCTTTAACATCGGTTCGATTCCGGTACGGGTCACCATATGCACCTCTAGCTCAGTTGGTAGAGCAACTGACTCTTAATCAGTGGGCCCAGGGTTCGAGTCCCTGGAGGTGCACCAATAAAAGAGCGTTGAATCGTAAGATTTGACGCTCTTTTTCGTTATGTAACCCCGAAAATTCGGGGCTTGCACGGTCAATGCACGGTTTTTGCACGGTCGGCTTTTTCGTGGGAATCCTCTGCATGGGCTGGAATTGCTTTGAAATGCGTGGTAAATTTTGCATCAGGTCAGAAGAGCCAGACGGAGCTGCGCCTTTACTTCGGGGTCTGCGTTCTTCAGAAGTTCCAGCAGAGCAGTCATAGAGATGGTCGGTTCGCCTGCGGCGGGTACAGCCTGTGGGCTGGGGCTTTCGGACTTAGCATAGAACCCTTCCTCGAACTTCTTCCCCAGTTCAACACGAGAGGACTGCTGGATATGGGCGTAGGTGTTCACCAGCATATCCGCACTGGCGTGTCCTGTGGTCCCCTGCACCGCCTTGATGTCACCGCCGGAGATCATCAACTGATAGGTCGCGCTGGAATGCCGCAGACCGTGAAAGACGATGCGTGGAAACTCCGGGTGCGCGTCCTGCCATTTCAGGAACTTTTTGCGGATGAGCACCGGCTCCACCGCCAGACCGTTGGGCAGACGGAACAGCATCCCACTGTCATGGTAGCGTGTCGGGTCTTTTCTCTCGTCTGTCGCCAGCTGATTCAGCCACTTCTTCAATTCTTCTTTTAGTGCAGAGGTCATGAAGATGGTGCGGCAGGAGGATGCGGTTTTGGTGCTTTTCAGGATGAGGGAAGTGGTGCTGCGCTCCAGCTTGTCCGGGAATACCTTGATGATGCAGCCATCGTCCACTTGGTTCAGGGCTTCTTTTCGCACCCGCTGCATGGATTTGTTGATACGGAAGGTTCCGATACCATCTGCTGCGTCAAAATCAAGATCTTCTGGGGTCAGACCAACGATCTCGCCTTCTCGCAGCGCGCCCACCAGTGTGAGATGGACTGCCAGATGCAGGATGGGGTCCTCCATGCTGTCCAGAGCCGCCCGCATTTCCTCTACCGTCCAGATGGTGCGCTCCTGCGTGGACTTCTTGGGGCTGTCCACAGGAACAGGACTTTTGACAAGAATGCCCCATTCCACGGCGTACTGGAACGTTGTGCCCAGCAGCCGATGCACCTCATGGATCGTCGTGCCGGAAAGGAATCGCTGCTTCTGCTTTTCGGTCAATTCCTGCTTCTTTCCCTCGATATACGAACCGCAGGGCGTTTTGCTCAGGGTCGTATAGAGGTTTTCCATGTGGTAGGGCTTGAGTTTCTGCATCTCCATGCTGCCGATATAGGGGATAATCAGATTCTGGATGGTGGAAAGATTGGATTCGTAGGTTTTGGGGGCCCACTTGTGCTTGCTGCACTGCTTGGGCAGCCAATCCATGAGGAACTCTGCCACCGTCACCGAGGACGGAATCAGGAATGTGCCAGCTGCCAGTTCATGTTCGATCTGCTTCTTTCGGTTCGTTGCCTCCTCTTTTGTAGGAAAACTTTCCCATTTGTCGCAGCTCTTGCCGTGTTCATCTTCGTAGGTGTAGCGGACGCTGTAAGAGTTGCCGCGCTTCGTAATATATGCCATACTGTTTGCCTCCTCTTATCAAGCTGCCCGGTAGAGCCACGCATCGAAGCTGTCCTTCGGCACACGGATGCTTCCGCCTACCCGCAGGACACGGAATTCGGTGGTGCTGTTGCACAGGTTGTAAGCAGAGCGCAGACTGATGGCCAGCATTCGTGCGATCTCTTCCACCGTGTACACCAGCTTTGTAGTTGCCGGGCTGTCAGTCGGAGACTTGACGGCATTGGTTTGAGTGACCACTTCCATTGTAGTGGGATTCGAGTCCTTTTGCAAGAACTTATTCGTATAATCGGAAGATTGCACAGGGACGGTCATAGAATTACGGTCAAAATCCATAAGCATTTCTCCTTATATTGTCATATCATCTAAAAATTCAGCTTAAAGTTCTACATCTTGCCCACGCCTGCGGTTTCGCTGCTGCACATTCATGGTGAGCTCCTGCTTGGGGGCAAGAATCTTTTCCAGAAAGCCGCACACCAGTTCGGGCGCACGGTGGAGAGCATCCAGATAGGGTTTTACGTCGTACCACAGGTCGTGGTACTTGTTGCTCCAACGAACGGCCTCTTTCTTGGCGGTGGAAAGTTCTTCTTTCAGGCGGCGGTTCTCCACATCCATCATATAGCCGTGGTCGGCTTGCTTTTTCAGCTTGGAAAACTCTTCTTCGGTCAGCGAATAGTTGCCGAGAAAGGTGCGCTTACCAATATAATCCAGATCGCGCGCATGAATGAGGGCTTCTTTTGTGAGCGTGACCTTTTTCTGCACAGCGGCAAGTTCCTTTTCGGTCTTGGAGAGGGTTTTGTTGGTTTGGGTGAGGTGCTGCTCTTTCTGGTCAATCTGGGCGGTCAGAGTGTCCAGTCGCTCCTGCTCCCGCTGGACTTTGAACTGGGTGACGGTCAGGTGTTCTTCAGTGCTGCCACGCTCACCGCGCTCTACATCCGTATACCCGGCGTTGCGCATATAGTGGAAGAAATCGTCTTGCAGGACACTGTACGACTTCTTCAGGACTGGCTTGCCGCTCTTTTGCAGGACAGGCTTTCCGGCATCGTCCAGCAGGGGCTTGGAAGCCCACTTCTTGCTTCGGCTGACCTGCATGACGGTCTCCTTGACTGTGCCGACCAGTGCCTTGTCCTTGCAGCGTTTCGACCAGAGGATCTGCTTTTCCACCACAGGCACATAGACCACATGGAGATGATAGTGGTAGACTTCACGGCCTAATGCTTCGGTCATGGCACGGTTGATCTCATCGGCGTGCATGACTGCCGAGAGGATATACTGCTCACCGCCCACGATTTGAACGGCAGCTTGGTAGGCATCCTCATAGAACTGCTTGGCGAACTCGTAGCCGCCGTGGTTGTCAAAGTAGGCCGAGTTGACATCAAAGACAAGCTCGCAGTAATGGGTGGCATCCGGCTTCAAGCCGCGCGGTGAAATCGTGCCAGCGGTTTCCAGTTGGGCGAATAGGTCGGTGTAGCTGGCGGTTGGCTTTTTGAAGTGGATGTTCCATGCAGTGCGCTGGGGGATGATGTCGGGGTTCCGGTAGCTGTCCTTTTCGCGCTCGTTGTGCTGCTGAGTGTTGCCAACGGCCTTGTCCGAAACGGCGAGATTTCGAACACTGGTGCGGTCAATGCCATCATTTCTTGCCAAAGGGCATCCCTCCTTTCAAGGTTCATCGAGAGGTGACGGGTAACGGAGATGCACTTCTGCGGAAGTGTAATAACCCACTATGACACTTTCATCCCTATGGGCTGCAAAGTGTAGTGGGCTCTTCGAGGACTCTCCGAGGGGGAACGTCTCCTGCGGGAGAGTTACAATCAAGTTCGCACAATGCGAACTTGATTGCTCCGTACGCATCCGAAAAAATCGCGTACAGAGTTCAAATAACCTGTACGGTTCGTACGGTGTACGGAAACCCGAAATATAAACGATAACACGCCTTAATTTATCTCGATTTGCCGTACGGGTGCGTACAAGTACAGACCGTACAGGTTGTACGAACTTCTTCCGTGAAAAAATGCACTTTTTACGGACAGGGGTGGACAAGCGGCTCGATGCCTACAAAACCCCGCACCCTGCGGCCACCGGGCGGGGCGGTGTTATGTGTTGCACCAGAGTACCCCAAAGTGGGAACTCTGGTGTTTTTTGCCTTGTGCCTGAATATACGGAAAATTTTGCAGGAAAGGCGAAAAAGCGGCAGAACTGCAACGGAAAAAGAAAAATGCCCTCACTGGTTGCAGGGCTGCAACAGCAAGGGCAGAGAGGAAACCTTATATTGAACAAAACGGCAGAGCGTATTATAATGAGGAAAAAGCTCAAAAAGGAGGGCCGACCACATGGCACAGGAATATCTGCCCGCACCATCCAACATCCGTCTTGCGGACTTGATGAAAGAACACAACATCAGCCAACCAGAGCTTGCCAAGGAGATCGGCTGCTCCAAGAGCACCATCAGCCGCTTCATCAGCGGTGCGAAAGGAACCCTGACCCATGAGCAGGTGCTGAGGATTGCAAGGCTGTTCAACGTGTCCACGGATTTTCTGCTGGGAGAAACCAACATCCCCGACCGCAAAAATTACGACATTGCCGAACTGGGCTTGTCCGTAGAAGCCGCAAAGAACCTCTACACAGGGCGCATCAATGCAGAGGTGGTCAACCTGCTGCTGGAAAACGCCCGCTTTGCAGAGCTTACTTACCGCATAGCGCAGTATTTTGATGATACCTTTGCATCCGGCATCGCAGCACAGAACGCTATGCTCACGACATTGAGTACCCTTCTGCGCACAAAGGTCAAGACCCCGGAAGCAGCCAAGGCTGCAAAGGACATCAGCCTTCGGAGAAAGCCTGTGTACCAAGGCGACCTTGATGACATTGAGATGTATTTCATGGCAGCGGTCAAGGAGATCAAAAAGGGTATCGGGAGCCATTACGCCGAACAGGAAGCTATGAGCAAGAAAGTGGCAGAGAAGATGTTCACCGAATTGACCAAGGGGCAGGATGTACAGCACCCAAC
This sequence comes from Faecalibacterium sp. OF04-11AC, assembly GCF_003460645.1. NCBI lineage: Bacteria > Bacillati > Bacillota > Clostridia > Eubacteriales > Oscillospiraceae > Faecalibacterium > Faecalibacterium sp. OF04-11AC. Next base: position 4,825 of record NZ_QTVP01000055.1, read on the forward strand.
GATTACAGCAGAGCAGCTGACGGATGCAATGTTGGACAGTGTTTCGGGCATGGAGGGAGCTACGCCGGAAGCACTGGAACAGCTGCGGAACGGTCTGCTGGGAATCTTGCAGTCTGCCGCAGAGCAGGAAAACGCCCATGAAGCAGACGAATGAACGGCTTTGT
>NZ_QTVP01000056.1:0-4540 GCF_003460645.1 Faecalibacterium sp. OF04-11AC
GGGTGGATTGCGCGAGCCGCGCATCTAAAAAGCCCCTCAGGGGCTTTTTTGCCGCCGGGACGGATGGCGGCGGCCGATGCTGTTCGAATCCACCCGCTACGATCCCCTTGATATGTTTCTATAAAACAGAAACTCCAGCACCCGGTTCGGATACTGGAGTTCTTGGTGGAGCGAAGCAACCTAAATCCGAACCATTGCCCTCTGGGGCATCTTTGGCGGCGATTTCATCGAAAGTGATGGTTTTTGTGCCGTCTTTGTAGTTGAACGCAATCAAAACTTTTTCATCATAGAGATAAACAGCATTCACGAATGTATTGATAAGCGTTTCCCGGTGGCTTTTCACGTTCGGGTCGAGCTTGCGGAACCGGGTCAGCCAGAACCGAACCTGATTTTCACTCAACCGAGGCCGAGCGATTTTTTCTTCGGCGATCCGAACCTCAAGTTCTTTCTGCTGGGCTTCCAGCTTTTCCAAACGCGATTTGGTGGAATTGGTCAGCACACCTGCTTGAATGGCGTTCAGCATATTTTCAATGCCGTTCTCTACCTCGCGCATCTGCTTTTCCAGCAAAGGGAGAGTGGTGTTTTCCTGATCCTGCAACTCCATCACTTCCGCAACGATGGCATCAATCACGGCATCGTCCTGAATCAGCTTCATGGTTTCAGCTATGACCAAATCTTCCAGCCACTCTTTACGGACGGTCTTTTTCTTACAGGTCTTGAAACGCTTCGCAGTGGCACACTTATAATAATGATGAACGACCTTGTTTCTACCCGTACCGCACTCGCCGAACATCATCGCGCCGCACATTCCGCAGAACAGCTTGGTGGTGAGCAAATAATCGTCCTCGGCCTTGTGGCGGGCAGGAGCACGGCTGTTCTTTTTGATTTTCAGCTGCACTTCCTCAAACAAATCCTTGTCCACGATGGCCGGGATGCTGTCGGGCATTACGATGTCCTTGAAGTGGTTTTCTCCGATGTAACGTTTGTTCGTCAGCAGCGTCTGAACACTGTTGTAGGTGAACTTCTGGTTGCGGTTGGTGGTCACGCCACTGTCGTTCAGCCAGTTCATCAGTTCCTTCATGGTCGCACCATCGTTGTACCGCCGGAAGGCTTCTACCACAAAGGGGGCTTTCAGCGGGTCGATCTGGAAGAACTTTTCCTCGTCCACCTTGAAGCCAATGGGAATCGTGCCGCCGTTGTACTTGCCCTTCAGAACATTCTCGGTCATGCCGCGCACAACTTTTTCAGAAAGTTCTGCCGAGTAGTATTCAGCCATGCCAGTGAGCATACTTTTGACCATGATACCCGCAGGGCTGTCAGAGATAGGCTCCGTGGCAGATACCAGCTTGACATGATTTCGTTCTAACTGGTACTCATAGTGGGCCGAATCATAGCGGTTTCGGGCAAAACGGTCAAGTTTCCAGACCAGCACAATGTCAAACAACCGCTTCTCGCTGTCCTTGATCATCTGCTGGAAGTCCGGGCGGTTGTCGGTTTTTGCGGAAAGGGCACGGTCAATGTAGTGTTTGACCACAGTGATGCCGTTCTTTTCGGCGTAGGCCGTACATTCACGAATCTGGCCTTCGATGGATTCTTCGCGCTGGTTGTCGCTGGAATAGCGGGCGTAGATTACGGCGGTCATGCGAATACCCCTTTCACTTCATTCTCCGCAGGCGGCGCACAAGGTCGGATGCACTGTACAGCACACGAGCCACCGACACCGCATCCTCGCCCACAATGTAGAACACCGAGTAGTTATCCACCAGCATCTGCCGCAGCCCTTGGGTGCGCTCCGGCTCGCTCTCTACCAGCGCACAGCGTTCCGGCAGGATGTTCAGCGACTGAATGGCTTCTGCAATGCGGTTGTACTGCCCCATAGCCGTATCAGGTTCAAGCAGACGGTCAGCAATGTAGCTGTAGATCTGTTCCATATCGCTGAGGGCTGCATGGGAAATTTTTACGTCATACTGCTTCATCTGTGCTGTTCCCTGAACTGTGCGAATGCGCTTGCGGCATCCACGGTATCACCGTTCTGAATCTCCTTGATGCCCATTTGCAGGGCGGCATGGAGCTGCTCATCGGTCATGGTGTCAGCGTTCAGTGCCGCAGGAGCCTTCGGCAGGGACAGAGAGAAGGGAATGCCGCCAGTCAGGGTGATCTGGCGCAGGTACATATCAATGGCGGTTGCCATCGGGATGCCGAGCTGCTTCAGTACATCTTCGGCTTGCTGCTTGACGGTAGGGTTGACACGAAGATTGAGCGTCATCGTTTTTTCCATGGTTATCACCTCAGTCTCATTGTAACGCATTTTGCGTTGCATGTCAATCGAGTGCGAAGTCGCAATTGAAATTCTCTACATTGCACAATATATTCGTCGTTAAATTGTTTAAAGCGCAGAATATTCATTCGCCAGAATAAATCTTTGGAGTACGCCCAGTTTGTGCTGGGTGGTGAGATTGAGCATTATCTCTCACTCAGCTGTGACCATGGCAGATTTAGAGGATTGACCTTTAATTAGAATATACAGATAAAACCGACAGCCATCTACTTGCGACTTGCAAATAGATGGCTGTCTATTATTAACTACGCATTTTAACAATGATTTTTCTTTTCAACAAGCATTCCGATAATAAACGAAAGTAGGAAAACGAGTAGCCAAATCAAAACTCCGTAGTGTGCCTTGAGCTGCCATACTTTTCCTATATACATATCCGGCGTGATTTTTGTGGCGTTTATTTTGATAATAAAATCGCCCAACACTTGTCCGATCAAAATTCCTGTCCAGTTTCCAGCTGTTGTGATAAGAGCTGCTCTATACATTTCCAGAAAACAGAAAGTAACAGATGCAACCCATAAACACAAATAATAATGGGCTGCTGTCCATTCAAACAAGTAGACTTCATGAAACACTGTTTGAGAAAGAAGATAGCACACCACATATGCTAAAAATACGATCAGCAAAAATCCGAGACAAGTTTTCTTTTTTGACGCTGTGTTCTTCATACGGCTTTTGAATCCTATTCCAATGTGTACCGCCATCTTTGCGTTTCATTATAAAACAGCTTGGCTGCTTACTTCGATACTATTTCGACAGTTGGCATCTTTCCTTCCAATCCGATTTCGTCATCTTCTGCAACTCTATAATTGGTAACATTTATTGAATACATATAATCTGAAATATTTGGATTTTCTTCATCGTCTGGAAGTTCAACTTCAAAAGTCTCAAACTCAAACACATAAGCTGTTCCTTCAATAAGTTCACCAGTTAAGTCTTTCTGGAAATGAAGCAAAAATGGTCTGTCCTGAAAGAAGTGAACAACCGCAACCGTTTTTCCCGGCAGTGCATAGTAATCGGGCAAGATCTGCTCAACAGTGGCCGTAAAAGAACCCGAAAACCGTGCAAAATGTTTTTCATTTCCGGTTGCTTGCTCTTCTCCGTCATGATATCCGGCCTCGTAGCCAGCGGTATAGCCTTCTTCGTATTCTGCATTGTGCTCATCTGAACTTTGAGCATTATTTCCACAGCCAATCAATGTAAGTACCAGCGCAAGGCAAAGAACTATTATAGCCTTCTTTTTCATACGGTTTCCTCCTTCCATGTTTTTCTTCACATTTATCGGACTTTTCCACAGTTTTTGCAAAAACGTTCAGAAGAAGCATTTAATGTTCCGCAGTCCGGGCAATACCATCTTCCGTCTGGCATCGGTTCAACAGGCGAGGGCGTTTGGTGTGCTTTTGCTGGAGTTTGAACGGGTGATGCAGTAAACAGCGGCGCAATATTCACATCTCTACGGCCAACACCAGCAAGGCTTCTAAAATCCAACGATTTAACTTCTTGCGCCAATGTCCGTTTGGGCTCAATGTATTGACCACACCGCTGACAATATCGAACACCCAGCTTGTTTTCATAACCACAATTTTTACAAGTCATCAAAGCTCCCTCCTTGCTTTTTGTTTAGATAACGAAATTTAAGCCTGATTTATTTCGTTTGTCCACAAAATTTTTCAAAATCGTATAGCTGCACATAAATTTCCAGAAAACTTGTAGCACAATCACGATTTTTTCTTTTTATTCAAAGAAACCACCACGGCAGTTCCAGCCACAGGTTATCCATGGCCTGTTCCTCCGTCTTTTTTGCGCGGCCTTTTGTCAGGTGAAAGTATATCGCCGTGCCGATCAGTGGATGTTCCTCGCCATCGGTGAAGCCATAGCGGTACAGCAGATAGGTCTGCTCCCGTTGGGTCAGCCGTTTCAGGCCATCGTACAGCTCCCGGCGCGATTCCTGCTCTTCCATAATGCTCTGTGGCTGCATGGCGTAGGGGTCGGCTATGGCTTCGATGCGCCGCAGTTGTTCCTCTCCCGGCAGAACATCGTCCAGCGAAACACACTGATAGCACACACCATCCTTGTCCTCCGTTACCATCCGCTGTTCAAAAGCGGCAAAGGCATCCCGCACCATGTCCATCATGGCGTTGCGGATGGCAGGAGCCGCATAGGTCAGGAACTTCATGCCGCGCGCTGCATCGAACTTCGGCACAG
>NZ_QTVP01000057.1:0-3046 GCF_003460645.1 Faecalibacterium sp. OF04-11AC
TATGATGAGTCACTGGAAGCATATGATCAATTTAGATTAGATAACAAATATCTTAATAAAATTTAGATTAGATAACAAATATCTTAATAAAATAATAGAGGAAAGCAATCCTGATCTTATCATTCCACTCGATGCAGATGAATTCATTATTTCTGATCATAAAGATCCAAGAAAGGAAATGGAAAAGTTATCCTTAGATAAAATCTATTATGTTAATTGGCAATGGTATGTAATGACAGAAAAAGATGATCCCAAAGAAACATTTATACCACGAAGACTGAAATATTGCTTAAAAAGAACAGTGTGGAACTATTCAGATGGAACACCTGTGACGAAAGTTATTTTGCCAGCGCGATATTTTAAAGAAAAAAAATTAACCATGTCCATGGGACATCACACGGTGTATGGGGATAAGAGCATAGCAATCGAAGAAATAAATAACATTAAACTTGCACACTATAGAGCAATCAGTGAGGAACAACTAGTTTATAAAACCTGCTGCTACACGATGCGTGACATTGCAACAATGGGAAATAACATTGAAACAGCGCAGCGAACAAATCAGTTAGCAAAAATTGAAAGTGGGATAAGTATGCACGATGCGGCGATAGAAGCATCTTATGCGGGATATCCTAAGGAAATTACGGAAAACCAGATTGATTTATCATTCTGCGAACCTGGCTCCTTGACGATTAAATATTCGGAATTATCAAGTGAGAGCATTGCAGAACGAATTATGCGAACGGGTCAAGAAATGGCTATACGATCGTATAATTTAGAGCGAAAAATAAAAGAGTATATGTGGCTGGAGCCAATCGTCTTGTGGTTGGATGGCATTAGGAAAACAGATGTCTTTTTACCAGATCCATCTAATGAGAGTACTTTTTTGGTAGCAAAATATAATGTTCGCGCATATCTAACTATGCAAGAAGAAATTAAATTTTTAAAATGTAATTATCGGTTACTTGTAAATCCGGAACAAGTGAAATTTATACCACATCAGTTTATTGTGGTTCCTAGTACATGTGATGTTGAAGACGTGCGAATGAAACTACATGACAGTGGCTTTTCAACTGACATGGTTATATCAGTTAGCGAGTACAGAAAAAAATTGGGACTGATTAAATGTTTCTATTCGGATTTACTTTTGATTCCGGGAATGATAGTACGAATTAAAAAGTATATTGGCCGCAATGGGATAAATGGAACAATAAAGAAAATAAGGGAACGATTGAAGAAAGGGTGATGTAAGAATGATATGTTATGTTATTCTACATTATAAAAATATAGACGATACGATTAAATGCGTTAAGTCTTTGAAAAATACTACTGATTATAGTAGCCGATATATAATTGTTGATAATGGATCAGGCGATGGGAGCGGAGAAAAATTAAGACAATTATACAGCAACGATGCACAGTGTGATGTTCTCCTCTTGCCGAAAAATCTTGGATTTTCCAAGGGAAATAATGAGGGTTATCAATATGCAAAACAGAAATATAATCCAGATTATATTGTGATATCAAACAATGATGTTGTTTTCTTTCAAAAAGATTTTGAAAGAAAAATAATGCAAATTTATAAAGAAACACATTTTGATATATTAGGACCAGATATTTATGTTCCAAGGCATGGGGATCATCAAAGTCCAATGTTCAAAAAACCTATTAGTATATCTCAACTGGAAAATGAAATTAAAGAGTATCAATATTATCAGGAAAACCCTATTGAATTTTCAAGACGTTTGAAATTACATGCTTTTAAAAACATGTTATGCTCAAAATCAAAATGGATCAACCATTTGTATTCAAAATTACGAGGAAAAGATATTTTGGATTACAGGAAAAGATATATTGATGTTGGGCTACAGGGTGCGTGCCTAATTATGTCAAGAGACTTTATTTGTAATGAAAACAAGGCTTTTGATCCAGAACCGTTTTTGTATGAAGAAGAAGTGTTTCTATTCTATAGATGCAAAAAGAAAGGCTATAGAATGGTTTATGACCCTTCTATAGCAATCCGCCATGAAGAGGCTGCATCTTTTCAAATATGAAAAAGAATAAGTTGGAAAAGATTGGTTTTATGCTAGACCATCATGTCAAAGCAAGAAAGATGCTACTCGATTATTTAAAAAGTAGTAAGGAGTAAAAGCAAAACTATGAATAAAATTCCTAAAATAATTCACTACTGCTGGTTTGGAAAAGGCGAAATGCCAAAAGCCTTGAAAGAATGCATGAAGTCGTGGGAAATATTAAAACAAGCAGGATACGAAATTAAGCGATGGGATGAGTCAAATTGCTCATTTGACGAGAATGATTTCGTTAGAAAATGCTTTGCCGAAAAAAAATGGGGATACATAGGAGATTACTATAGAGCAAAGGCATTATACGAAATAGGGGGGTGTACCTGGACACCGATGTTATTATACAGAAACCGTTCGATGAACTTTTAAATCAAGAAGCCTTTATAGGCTTTTCATGTGATTGTGCGCTCTGTACTGCGGTTGTAGGAGCACAAAAAGGTTCTCCCTTCATTAAAGGTATTTTAGAAATGTATGACACTGGAAAATTTTATACGGAAGCATCATTTAAAAATGGAAAAACGCAAACAGAGTATTGTGATGGAAAATGGGCTCCATCAAATGAATATTGGACGTGGTATACAATATGTACATATCCGAATTTCGTATTAAATAATAAAATGCAAAGACTTGTGAATGTAACGGTATATCCAAAACAATATTTTGAATTGGGAAGCTTGACTGGATCGTACTACTGTAGACATACAAACTATAATTCCTGGAGAGAACAAAACACATCAAAAAATGTGTTGAAAAAAATCAAACGGAATTTAGAAAGAAACACATTCTGTTGGATTGTTATTCGGACATTAATAAATAAAAGGGGAGAAAAATATACTTCCTTTTATAAATATAGGAAAAATAAAAATGAGTAGTATAAATATTTCTGTGGCTATACTTCCTTTTATAAATATAGGAAAAATAAAAATGAGTAGTATAAATATTTCTGTGGCTATGGCTACATA
>NZ_QTVP01000058.1:0-2921 GCF_003460645.1 Faecalibacterium sp. OF04-11AC
CGGCGTTGCCCACACCCAGCACCAGCACCGGGCCCTCAGGCGGCAGCAGGGCCCGCAGCTCGGCCGCCGCCTGCTCGATGACACCGCTGTCCCGCTCGTCCAGCACGCTGACGCGGGGCACTTCCAGCGTCACATACCGCCCCCGGGGCCGCTCCAGCCCCTCCCGCGCGATCTCCACCCGCGTCACGGTCACGCCATCGTGCCGGGCCGTGGCCACCCGTACCCCGCCGGGCAGGGCAGAACAGGCGGGCGCCGCGTACAATTCATCGGCCATGTCTGTCAAACGCATGGTTTTCCCCTCTTTTTCTGCAAATTTGCCGCCGGAGGCGCTGTTTGGGCCCCTCCGGACAGGAGAAGTATGGGAAAAATAAAACTTTTTGAAACAAAAATCAAAAAAACGCTTGCGTTGGTACGGCAAATATGGTATCATAAGGTGCGCTGTTATAGGTAGCCAAGGAGGTGGAACGAATGCCTAACATCAAATCTCAGAAGGACCGCGTCGTGCAGGCTGCTGCAGAGCAGGCTCACAACAAGGCCATTAAGACCAACCTGAAAACAGTCGTCAAGAAGGCAGACGCTGCCATCGATGCGAATGCCGCTGACAAGGACGCAACCGTCCTGGCTGCTGTTTCCGCGATCGACAAGGCTCGCGCTAAGGGTGTCATCAAAAAGAACACCGCAAGCCGCAAGATCAGCCGTATGGCCAAGCGTGCTAACAAGAACGCTTGATTGCTTTCTGATTGACGAACAAAACCTCTGCTCCGGGAAACCGGCGCAGGGGTTTTTGTTTTACTGTTCTTCAATTCTGGTCGTGGCTCTTGCCCACCCAGGAGCAGACCACGCCGCACACCAGGCTGGTGGTGATGCCCGCCGCGGCGGCCGTCAGCCCGCCGGTTAAAATGCCGATGGCCCCCTCTTCTTCGATGGCCGTTTTGACCCCTTTGGCCAGCAGGTGCCCGAACCCCAGCAGGGGCACGGTGGCCCCGCAGCCCGCAAACTCGGCCAGCGGCGCGTACCACCCGATGGCGGAAAGCACCACCCCGGCCACCACATAGCCCGTTAAAACGCGGGCCGGGGTCAGGGCGGTCAAGTCGATCAAAAGCTGGCCCACCACGCAGATGAGCCCGCCCACCACAAACGCCCAGAAATACTGCATCTCATCATCCTCTCGCAGTGCATTCCGGCCCGCGCAGCTCCACCAGATGCGCAATGGCGGGATGCTCTCTTTTTGTAAAAACGTGGTCTGGCTCATCAGCGCCCCGGTGGCGATGAACAGCACCCGCCGATAGCTCCCCCGCTCCAGCCGGGGCAGGATGTGCCCGCAGAGGACGGCGGCACAGCAGCCCGGGCCGGAGCCGCCGCTCTTGACGTTCTGCCGGGCGGCATCGTAGAGGATGCTACCGCAGTCGATGTGGTTTTTCATCACCAGGCCCTCGGCGGTCAGGATCTCCCGGAACAGGCGGCTCCCGAGATGGCCCAGGTCCCCGGTGTAAACGGCGTCAAACTCTTTGGGCTCCTGCCCGGTGTCGTGCAGATAGCGCAGCAGAGTGGCCGCTGCCGCCGGGGCCATGGCGGCGCCCATGTTGTTGATATCCTTGATCTGGTAATCCTCCACCCGGCCAAAGGTGGCCGCGGCAATGCCCACGCCCTGCCCGGCAGGGTGGAGCAGGCAGCACCCCGCCGCCGTGGCGGTCCACTGGGCCGTGGGCGTGCGGACGGCACCATAGCTCAACGGCGTGCGGAACTGCCGCTCCGCCGCGCAGAAATGGCTGGACGTCATGGCCAGCAGGCCGTCGGCAAGGCCCGCGCTGCAAAGCGCGGCCCCCAGCCCCAGCGCCTCGGCCATGGTGCTGCAGGCCCCGAACAGCCCCACAAAGGGCAGGTGCAGCTCCCGCAGGGCGTAGCTGGACGCCGTGCACTGGGCCTGCAGGTCCCCGGCCAGCACCAGGCTGACCTGCTTTTCCGTGGCGTGGGCCTTTTTCAGGCAGAGGCGGGCCGCCCGCAGCTGCAAATTTTTTTCCGCCGTCTCCCAGTTGGCCTGCCCGCAGTTGTTGTCCGGGAACAGCTCGTCAAACTCCGCGGCCAGAGGGCCCTCGCCCTCTTTTTTGCCGCCCACCGCCGCGTGGGACGCAATCACGGGCATCCGCTCAAACAAAAGGGTATCGCCGCGCCGTGCTGCCATTGGTTTTTCCTCCTTTGGGGGCTGATTTTATCGGATTTTTGTGGTATACTTTACGCTCGACGGGGAATTGCAATTTTTTCCGCTTCTGCCCCGTATTCTGGGCGTGGTGGGTTCAGACCATGGCCCCCATCCCCCAGAGCACCACGCCATACACCACCGCCGCCAGCGTGCCGTACACGATGACCGGCCCGGCAATGGTGAACATCTTGGCCCCGGTGCCTAAGACCCGGCCCTCGGTCTTGAACTCAATGGCCGCGCTGACCACCGCGTTGGCAAAGCCCGTGATGGGCACCAGCGACCCGGCCCCAGCCTTGGCGGCCAGTTTCTGGTAGAGCCCCAGGGTGGTAAACAGGGCCGAGAGGGCCACCAGCGTGCAGCTGGTCAGGGTACCGGCCAGCTCCAATTCCAGCCCTTTGGCCAAATACCACTGGCGGAGCACCTCCCCCAGCAGGCAGATGCCGCCGCCCACAAAAAAGGCCCACAGGCAGTCTTTGCCCAGCGGTGAGGGCGGGCTGGCCCGCTGCACCCGCCGCGCGTATTCCCGCGGTTTCAGTTTCATCGTCTTCGCCTCCCGGGATAGTCTGCCCGTGTTGTGTGTATTTTATCCGTTTTTATAGAAAGAAGGTCCCACATGAATCCATCTTCCCAGTATCCGCACCGCCGTCGGCTCACCCGGGCCGAGGCGCGCCGTCGCCGCCGCAACCGCGCCAGTCCGCCCGGGTGGCCGGCCTGACGCTGG
>NZ_QTVP01000059.1:0-2684 GCF_003460645.1 Faecalibacterium sp. OF04-11AC
TCGGGGAGCTGCAAATAAGCATTGATCCGGAGATTTCTGAATGAGGAAACTCACCTGGGTTCATACTCAGGTACGTTACACTGAAATTCAAAATAGGTGTATCGAGGGAACCGCCTGAACTGAAACATCTAAGTAGGGCGAGGAAGAGACATCAAACGAGATTCCGTAAGTAGTGGCGAGCGAACGCGGAAGAGGGCAAACCGGAGGTCGAAAGACCACCGGGGTACGGACTGCTTTTAGGACTCGATCTGTTAACCGAATGGCATGGGAAGGCCAGTCAGAGAGTGTGAGAACCACGTAGGTGAAAATGGAGAGAGCTGCGCAGAATCCAGAGTACGGCCAGACACGTGAAACCTGGTCGGAAGATGGGGGGACCACCCTCCAACCCTAAATACTACCCAGTGACCGATAGCGTATAGTACTGTGAAGGAAAGGTGAAAAGCACCCCGGGAGGGGAGTGAAAAAGAACCTGAAACCCTGTGCCTACAAGCACCTAGAGCACGTCAATGTGTGATAGGGTACTTTTTGTAGAACGGTCCGGCGAGCGATTGTATGCAGCAAGGTTAAGGTCTTAAGGACTGGAGCCGAAGCGAAAGCGAGTTTGAAAAGGGCGTTAAGTTGCATATAATGGGCCCGAAACCGGGTGACCTACCCATGGTCAGGTTGAAGTGGAAGTAAAATTCCATGGAGGACCGAACCGACCTCCGTTGAAAAGGCGGCGGATGAACTGTGGGTAGCGGAGAAATTCCAATCGAACCCGGAGATAGCTGGTTCTCCCCGAAATAGTTTTAGGACTAGCCTCAGGTTAGATATCTGGAGGTAAAGCACTGAATAGCCTAGCGGCCGAGAGGTTAGCGAAGCTATCAAACTCAGAATGCCAGAATATTGATGCCTGGGAGTCAGACAGTGTCAGATAAATGTCATTGTCAAAAGGGAAACAGCCCAGATCTACAGCTAAGGTCCCAAAGTCAGGTTAAGTGGAAAACGATGTGAAGATACGCAGACAACCAGGATGTTGGCTCAGAAGCAGCCACTCATTCAAAGAGTGCGTAATAGCTCACTGGTCGAGCGTCTTTGCGCGGAGAATTTAACGGGGCTAAACCTGGCACCGAAGCTTAGGCAATGTACTTGTACATTGGGTAGGGGAGCGTTGTATACGCGGTGAAACAGTAGCGTAAGCGGCTGTGGAGTGTATAGAAGTGAGAATGCCGGAATGAGTAGCGCGAATGCAGTGAGAATCTGCATGGCCGAAAGCCTCAGGTTTTTGGAGGAAGGTTCGTCCGCTCCAAGTTAGTCGGGAGCTAAGGTGAGGCCGGAAGGCGTAGCCGATGCACAGACGGTAGAGATTCCGTCACCACCAAAAGAGTTAAGCACAGGGACACATTTGAAGTCTCAGAGCCGGGTGTTGGTTCCGGTAGAGATCGAGGGAAGTTAGTACCGAAGTCTGGGATGGAAGATGGCGAGAAAAGCTGTGTGGATTTCTGAGGTGCCCGTACCGCAAACCGACACAGGTAGGTAGGAAGAAGATTCTAAGGCCAACGGGAGAAGGGTTGTTAAGGAACTCGGCAAATTGACCCCGTAACTTCGGGAGAAGGGGTGCTCCAGAGATGGAGCCGCAGAGAATCGGCCCAAGCAACTGTTTACCAAAAACACAGGTTTGTGCTAAATCGAAAGATGACGTATACGAGCTGACGCCTGCCCGGTGCTGGAAGGTTAAGAGGAGATGTGCAAGCATTGAATCGAAGCCCCAGTGAACGGCGGCCGTAACTATAACGGTCCTAAGGTAGCGAAATTCCTTGTCAGGTAAGTTCTGACCCGCATGAAAGGCGTAATGATTTGGGCACTGTCTCAACAGCCCGCCCGGCGAAATTGTAGTACCGGTGAAGATGCCGGTTACCCGCGACAAGACGGAAAGACCCCATGGAGCTTTACTGTAGCCTAATATTGGGTTTCGATGTTGCATGCACAGGATAGATGGGACACTGGGAAACAATCGCTTTGGCGGTTGCGGAGTGGCCGTTGGGATACCATCCTTGCGATATTGGAATTCTAACCTGCGGCTCTGAATCGAGTCGGGGGACATTGTTAGGTGGGCAGTTTGACTGGGGCGGTCGCCTCCTAAAAAGTAACGGAGGCGTTCAAAGGTTCGCTCAGCTTGAACGGAAATCAAGCAAAAGAGTGCAAACGCAGAAGCGAGCCTAACTGCGAGACTGACGGGTCGAGCAGTAACGAAAGTTGGAGTTAGTGATCCGGTGGTATGTGAGTGGAAATGCCATCGCTCAACGGATAAAAGTTACCCTGGGGATAACAGGCTGATCTCCCCCAAGAGTCCACATCGACGGGGAGGTTTGGCACCTCGATGTCGGCTCATCGCATCCTGGGGCTGTATTCGGTCCCAAGGGTTTGGCTGTTCGCCAATTAAAGCGGTACGCGAGCTGGGTTCAGAACGTCGTGAGACAGTTCGGTCCCTATCTGTCGTGGGCGCAGGATATTTGATGGGAGCTGTCCCTAGTACGAGAGGACCGGGACGGACGTACCTCTGGCGCACCAGTTGTTCCGCCAGGAGCATAGCTGGGCAACTACGTACGGATCGGATAAACGCTGAAAGCATCTAAGCGTGAAGCCGACCCAAAGATAAGATATCCCACTGATTAGATCAGGTAAGATCCCTTGAAGACTACAAG